>SKWE01000135.1 GCA_007129055.1 Syntrophomonadaceae bacterium | reverse complement strand
TGGAGCCGGCAAGAGGACTTGAACCCCCAACATGCTGATTACGATTCAGCTGCTCTACCAATTGAGCTATGCCGGCATTGTGCAGTAAATATTATAGCGCAGTTTGTCAAGCGCATCAAGCTTGATCAGCTTCTTGGTATTCCTTGGCCAGTTTCAGGTAATTACGGTACATTTCCGCTTTAACCGGGACCTGATCTTCATCCAGGGTGCGGACTACCTTGCCGGGAGAACCCATAACCAGGGAACGGGGAGGAATTTCTGTACCCGGTGTTACCAGGCTGCCTGCCGCAATAAGGCTGTCTTTACCGATGACAACATCGTTTAAGATAACAGTTCCCATACCGATCAGTGCACCGTCCTCTACCCTGCAGCCGTGTAAAACCACGTTGTGCCCAACAGTTACTTTGCTGCCAATTATAGTGGGGGTATCATAATCAACGTGAATGGTTACATTATCCTGGATATTGCTTTCTTCGCCAATGGTGATCTGCTCCATGTCGCCGCGCACTGAAGCCCCGAACCAGATACTGGTGCGCGCCCCTACCTTTACATTGCCGATCACGTAGGCACCAGGTGCAATATATACTTCCACACCCAGTTTAGGGAAATAATTTTTATAAGCTAAAAGCGGCAATTTCACTACCTCCTTCTTTGGTTAAACTCTTTCCAGCTCAATAGCGCCCCAGGCTGCGATTTTATCCTCAATAATCAGTAGAGCCCCTGTAACTCCTTCTATTCCCCGGGCATACTCAAGGGCATTCTTTAAATCAGCCTTACTTTTTACATGGTTGCCGAGCGTTGTAGCCACTGCATCAGCTAGAGGCACAGAAGATGAAAGAACTACCGCTGCATCGGCACAGCCAAAACTTAAAGAAGGCCCCACCGTTCCCGAAGAAGTGCAAATACCGAGAGGTGTTTGGCCGGGCTCTATCTTCAGGGCTATTTTCCCGCTGAGTGTTGAACCTCCGGCATAGATTCCCAAGCGGGCAGGTTCAAGAAGTTTTATAAATATATCTCCACCATTTTCAACTATTACCTCAGGGGATTTTTCGGCCAAGATGGACCCAACTTCTTCAGCAATCGCCCCCGCTACGGCAGCCATGGGCCCCACTCCGGCTTTGTTGCCGGCATAAACCATCTTACGAATAATTTGCGGCGCTCCGGGCGAAACAAGGCAGGGTTCAAGGGCAGAAGCAAACAGCGGGTCTTCTTCCATGTAAGCCTCGATCCTGCTTCTGCAATTTAAGAGTAGCTTTTCTACCTGCCCGGGAAGGGCAGCGCTAAAACAATGGCTGCTTACCGCAATCCAGAGATCGCTCTCTTTAACCTGAACTGAGAAAGATGTCAGCCTGAAGCCTGTTAAGGACCTGCGGTACAACCTCCTGCTGCTCATCCAAAGTTGGCGTTCTCAACCAGGGTTTCCATCGCCCTGGCCGGGCAGGCCCGCAGGCAGAGTTCGCAGACAATACATTTTTCTTCAACAAAGCGGACTGTCATATCCGGGCGTTCAAAAACAAGCGCTTCCGTGGGGCAGATAACCGTGCAGGCGCCGCAATGCGTACAACGATCTTCGCGCCAGATGATCTGCTGTTCCAGGTTCATAACTTGAAGGCCCTGGCCCTTCATCCACTCTATCGCCTTCTTGTACGCTGTTTCATCACCGCTCAGTTCCATGATCAGGCGTCCTTCTTTTTTCGGGTTGATATCTGCCCTTAAAATATTTACCATTAAGTCAAAATCTTTTATCAGGTGGTAGATCGTTGGCTGCTCGACAATATGGGGTGGAAAACGCAGCACTATTCTTTGTTTAATCATTACCTGTCTTCACCTTCTTCCGGATCGCGCTGGGGCATAGTTCTAAGGGTGATACCCGAATCTGCTGAAGGCAGATAAGCTGCCGGCTGGGTTAAGGTAAAGCTGCCCCCTTCTATCCACTCTTTTAAGGTTTGGGCAATTTCCCTGGCCTTGGCATAGCTGGAAAGCGAAGCAGTCGGTATCTTTTTGCCTTCTACTGTAATTGAACCGCTTTTTAATTCGGCATAGCTGACCAGCCCCAGGTTGCCGCTTTCGCGCTGGGGATAGATTCGCTGATAGTCCAGGACGGGGGCGTAAAGATCTTCATCTTTCACTGAGCAGTAACCGATGATTTCTTCATTGAGCACCGGTATGGGTATGCCCACTCCGACCTGCATGGTGGCGCCATAACCAAGAAAGCTTAAACCCCTCAGCCATTCCGGCTGCATCTGCTTTAAATCACCGGTAAGGGCCAGGGTTCCGGCCGGTCCCCTGGGAAAACCTTGTTCATCTCTAACCGCCGAAGGGTTATGTTGTGTACCGTGCCAGGCTACATAGCCAACGCCGCCGCCTAAAAATATACGGGTTCCCAAACCAATCGTCTTTAGCAGGGGATCGTTAAAGAGAGGGCTTAGCTGGCCGGCTGAGCTATAGTTGGCATTACCCATGCCCGGCTTTAAGATGCCCATATAAGTGTAGATCGTTTTATCACCCAGGTTTACCGCCACGTTATAGTTCTGGTAGGCATTGCGGGGGTTATATAAAATGGCTTCGTTTATTTCATCCAGGCGAAT
>SKWE01000106.1 GCA_007129055.1 Syntrophomonadaceae bacterium | reverse complement strand
TTTTACCTTTCTTGCGCTATAAAGGGATTACGAGAATTGATATGGCCTTTATAACCCACCCTCATGAAGATCACTTTGGCGGATTCATACCTTTTGTTGACCAAATACCCGTTGAAAAGGTACTGATATCTCCAGTAGAAGGAGGCTCAATTTATTATCACGACCTGATAAACAGTTTTGAACTCGCCGGTTCAGAAATAATTGAAACAGGCAGGGGCGATCTCTGGCACTGCAGGAGCGATCTTAAGTTGAAGATTGTAGGGCCTCCTGAAAAGCTTTTCATGGGAACCAGCAGCGATTTAAATAACAACTCCATTGTTTTCTTTTTAACTTACAAGAATATCAGGATACTCTTCACCGGTGATATAGAAGATCCGGCCGTAAAGGAATTTCTCAGAACAGGTTATGATTTAAGCGCCAATTTGCTTCTGGTTCCTCACCATGGCGGTTACCTGGAAGCGATGCCTGAATTACTCGACAGTGTTAGGCCTGATTTGGCTGTTATCCAGGTCGGGCATAATTCGTTTGGCCATCCCCATCCTTATGTTCTACAGGCTTTGGATAAAAGAGGAATAACTGTCTATCGAAATGATCTTCACGGCGCAGTTACCGTAGAGACTGATGGTATTGATTTCAGGGTATTTACTATTGATTCATCCCGTGCATCCGGTTTTTAAGCAAGTTCCCGGAAAGGAAACAGCAGGTTAATGTAGAATATATGCCCTGTTGGCTTTAAAGAGAAGGCAGGAGAGGGTCAGTTTGGAAGCGGAGAAGATAAAAGAGCTTGTTTTGCAAAATGACAACGAAGCCCATCGCGCTCTTTTTGAGGCGTTCTACAAGCGTACATACGCCGTAACTTTTAACATATTACGGCGCAGGGAAAACTCTGAAGACATTACCCAGGATGCCTTTATTAAAGCATTCCAAAGCCTGCACCAACTCCATGACAAGGAGAAATTTGGAGCCTGGCTGGCAGTCATAGCCTCTAACCTGGCCAGGAACTTCCTGAAAAGAGAAAAGAAGATTATTTTAACCGACGAACTGCCGGAAATTAGAAGCAACCCCAACTCAGCTGATCCGGAAGAAGAAGCAATTCGCGGGCTGGAGAAAAACAGGGTAAGAGAGGCAATCAGGACCTTGCCACCGGAACAGTACCAGGTAATAGTTTTGCAATACTATTATGACCTAAAAGTTGATGAAATTGCATCGATGCTCGGTATCCGCTCGGGGACTGTTAAATCGCGGTTATTCAGGGCAAGG
Organism: Syntrophomonadaceae bacterium; assembly: GCA_007129055.1. Classification (GTDB taxonomy): domain Bacteria; phylum Bacillota; class Dethiobacteria; order DTU022; family DTU022; genus SLQM01. The sequence goes on along the minus strand of SKWE01000106.1, from coordinate 1,336 downwards.
AATAAACTCGCTTCAACATTGGAACTGGATCAGGGGTAGGATTGTCTAAATAATTAAGGAGGTGACCGGGAAATGAATTATGAAAGGGAAGATCTTCTTGAAAATATAATCAGGGAAGCTATTAATAGTGAAATTGAATCTATTGATACGCCTGCAATTGATCGAGCCTGGAAAAAAATTGAACACCAATTAAATAATACCCGGACATCTTCTGCGAGGTCTATACGTTTTCACTGGAGCCGTGCAGCGGTCCTTGCAGCAGCCTGCCTTGTTATAGTCCTGGGAGGCATTGGTATTTTTTATAATATACAGACAGCTGTTCCCCTTGCTGATTCCTATGCCCCTGCAGAAACGGTTGAAGATGTGGGTATTTTAGCTTTCGAAGATGAAGCAGAGGAAACATTTACTCTTGAAGCTGATGACCGCTCAGCATTACCTGAGCCATTACCTGATCAGGTTATTGCTCTCAGCGAACCTGACCCTTCTCCTCCTGATTGGTCGGAAACACTTGACGGTGATTACTCCTTCGGGCAGGCTCTCCTGCTGCCGGAAGCGGAAGAACCACTTTACCGCGGCGCTATCTATTATAGCGATGATGTTGATCTATTGCATGTTAAATCAAAAGAAACTATAACTTCGGTACAGGTATTTCTTGATCAGTTGGAAGAATACATGAACTTTTCACTGGAGAACGTTAGAGAGATTAACGGGTTTATCAGTTTTACAGTTGAAGAACGTCCGGGCCTGGCCTGGAAAGATAATGGACACAGCCAGGCCCTTTTAGTTCTTAGTGGCTACTTGGTTGAAGATGAACTTGCAAAAATTGCTTCCGGTTTAAACCACTAACCTGTTTTAGGTTAAGAAGGCTTGATATAGTTCATCATTTTACGCAGCTTGTTTCCCACTTCAACAATTGGGTGTTTAGCTTCAATTTTTCTTAAAGCCTTAAAGCGGGGTTGGTTTGCCTGGTTTTCAGCAACCCATTCAAGGGCAAACTGGCCAGTTTGAATTTCTGTTAAGACTTTTTTCATTTCAGCACGGACATCATCATTTATGATCCGCGGACCTCGTGTCAGGTCACCATATTCAGCTGTGTCACTGATCGAGTAGCGCATTCTTTCCAATCCGCCTTCATATATTAAATCGACGATCAGTTTTAGCTCATGCAGGCATTCAAAATAAGCAACTTCCGGTTGGTAACCGGCTTCAACAAGGGTATCGTAACTGGACTTAACCAGCGCTGAAACGCCCCCGCAAAGAATAACCTGTTCTCCAAACAGGTCAGTTTCTGTTTCTTCCTGCAGGGTAGTTTCTATTACTCCGGCACGGGTGCAAC
>SKWE01000218.1 GCA_007129055.1 Syntrophomonadaceae bacterium | reverse complement strand
CATCCCTGTTTATCCGCATGATATTAATATTGATACAGTTGATATTAACTCCAAGTACCAGGCGTTGTTAAATACCAGTAAGCCCGTGATGGGCGGTATTTTTAGCCAGCAGGGCCTGGAGGATATAATTGAGATAGCTTCAATAATAGCTGGTGGAATGGACAATTTAAGGCGCAAGCCCTTTATCGGTTTTATATCATCGATCACCAGCCCGCTTAAACTAAGCCCTGATCATGCTGACTATATCATGCAGGTTGCCCGCCACGGACTGCCGCTGGCAACATCCACGGCGCCCGCCGCCGGTGCAACAGCTCCTGTGACCCTGGCCGGAACCCTGGTGCAGCAGAATGCAGAAGCTTTGATGGGGGTTATTTTTAGCCAGATAATCAACCCGGGAACTCCGGTATTATACAGCGCTGTTCCTGTAACCATGGATATGCGGACCATGTCATTTTTGATGGGCAGTATTGAGTCCGGGCTGATGAACGCAGCAATTACCCAGATGGCGCACTTTTACCGCCTGCCCTGTTACCTGACCGTGGGCACCACCGATTCCAAGCTACCCGATGCCCAGGCAGCTCACGAGAGCGCTTCAACGGCCATGTTGGCTGCCCTGGCTGGCGGCAACTATATCCATGAAGCTTTCGGCATGCTAGATGGAGCGATGACAGCATCTTATGCCCAGTACATTATTGATAATGATATTATCGGCAGTTGTCTGCGCACCCTGCGCGGAATTGAAATAAACGAAGATACCCTTGCTTACGATGCTATTGCCAAGGTTGGCCCCGGTGGTAATTACCTGAGTGAAGAACATACCGTTCGTTACATGCGTACTGAGCTATACTCACCCAGGTCAAGCGACCGTCAACCATACCAGCGCTGGCTCGATGCCGGCAGCAAGGATAGCTGGAAACGGGCAGAAGACATTGTTGAGCAGCTGCTTAATGAACCGTCAGATGAAATTGTGTCTGCAGATATTGATGCTAAGATCAGGGAAAAGTTTCCCGATTTGATCTGCCTTGAAGAAGGCGATGATTCAAAATTTGAAACAGGTTAGGGGATATATTCTCCCCAAAAGTAAATCCAGTTTTGGAGTGGAGGTATTTTTGCTCCACTTTTTATTTGCCCTTTTTCACCATCTATTCATAGCCCATTTAACAGGTTGGTATCGTTAAATATAAATACCCTGAACAAGCGGTGGAAGGAAACAGGGCAGCAATGTAGAAATTTAAACTTACGGGTGTCAAATTACATTAGCTTAATATTTCCCTATCCTTGAAAAACTTCAATAGGTGGTGTTCATTGCTGATGAAAATAAAAAAAGCGGTTATCCCGGCTGCGGGGCTGGGGACAAGGTTTTTACCGGCTACCAAGGCCCAGCCGAAAGAGATGCTGCCCATAGTTGACAAGCCGACTATTCAGTTCGTGGTAGAGGAAGCAGTTAATTCAGGGATTGAAGATATTTTAATTATTACCGGGCGCAGTAAACGGGCCATTGAAGACCATTTTGACATAACACCTGAACTTGAAACGCTGCTCCTGAAAAAGGGTAAGGCTGAGGAACTGAAAGAGCTGAGAAAGATCAGTGACATGGCTAATATCTTCTATATCCGCCAAAAAGAACCGCTGGGCCTGGGTCACGCAGTTTATTGCGCTAAAAACTTTGTCGGAAATGAACCCTTTGCCGTGCTGCTTGGTGATGATATTATCCATGCCACCGTGCCTGTTATTGCCCAGATGGCAGAAGTTTATGCTGAAAAAGGCAGCACAGTCCTCGGTGCGCAGCGGGTAGGATGGGACAATGTCCATAAATACGGGGTAGTGGATACTGAAGATGACAGTGGGAAAGTAGTGCGCGTGCGTGAATTAACCGAAAAACCGGATCGAAAAGATGCTGTATCAGATTTGGCAGTCCTGGGCCGCTATATAATTGACCCGCAGATTTTCAAGATTTTAGAGACCACCGCGCCGGGTGCGGGGGGCGAAATTCAGCTTACTGACGGGTTAAATACGCTTGCCGGGCAGCAGCCGGTCTGGGCTTATACTTTCGATGGCCGGCGCTATGATGTGGGCGACCGCTTCGGTTTTCTGGAAGCTACAGTTGAATACGCCTTAAGGCGTGAAGACCTGGCTGAAGAATTTTCTGCTTACCTGAAAAGGCTGAGCTGTACCTGATATAATGTATTACGCACCAGAATAATATGTAGAGAGCGGCGCCACGTGACCCGTTTAAAGGTTCTTGTGGCTTAGCGATAACAACTTAGAGTGGGAGGAGTTAAAAATGTATCTTAAACCTGCGCCCCTGGCCCAAACAGCCCGGGATCTGGCAAAGGGCACTCTCGATTTAAAAGAATATATTAATGCAGCCTGTGATCGCCTGGAAGAAGTGGATGAAAAGATAGAAGCTTTTATCCCGGAGGACGGTTACCGTGAACGCCTGTTGAAAGAAGCTGATATTTTACTTAAAAATTATCCGGAACCGGCCGGCCGGCCGTCCCTGTTCGGCGTTTTAATCGGGGTGAAGGATGTTTATCATGCCGAAGGGTTTCTCACCCGTGCCGGGTCAAATCTTGATCCACAAGTGTTAACCGGCCCTGAAGCTGACTG
>SKWE01000033.1 GCA_007129055.1 Syntrophomonadaceae bacterium | reverse complement strand
TGATCAGCGTATCTGTTGCCTGAAGAATTTCTGTTTCGATTGTCACTACAGCTGCCCTCCTTTTACCAGGTTATCTGTAACCAACCAGCAGCTAACAGTTCTTTCTTCACCCAGTGATACCAGTGAGGGCTCTTCTATTTTACATTTATCCATGGCATACTCACAGCGGGGGTGGAACTTACAGCCTTCCGGAGGTCTGCTCATATCGGGCACCATACCCGGTATAACCTGCAGCCGTTTTTTCATCTCGTCAATCCGGGGCAGGGAATTTAGAAGGCCTTTAGTATAGGGATGCTGGGGATCTTCAAAAAGGGTTGTAACTTCTGCCTGCTCAACAATTTTACCGCCATACATAACAATTACCCTTTCTGCGACTTCAGCTATTACACCAAGATCATGAGTAATAAACATGGTAGCCGTTCCTATTTCATGCTTAAGTCTTTTCATCAGCTCTAAAATTTGAGCCTGAATGGTTACATCGAGCGCAGTTGTAGGTTCATCTGCGATTAGCAGCCTGGGGTTGCAGGACAGGGCCATAGCGATCATAACTCTTTGCCTGAGACCGCCTGAAAGTTGGAAAGGATAACATTTTAGACGGGAAGCAGGCTGGGGAATACCTACCAGGTCGAACATTTCAATGGTTTTTTCCACAGCCTCCTGTTTTGGTAATTTCTGATGCAGGCGTACTACCTCAACTACCTGGTTACCGACAGTCATGACGGGGTTAAGCGAGGTCATCGGTTCCTGAAAGATCATGGAAATCCGGTTGCCCCGTACTTTGCACATTTCATGTTCCGGTTTTAGAAGAAGATCTTCACCGTCAAATAAAACCTGCCCCTCTTCAATTTTGCCAATAGCTTTTGGGATTAATCCAATTATACTGAGGGAGGTCACACTTTTGCCGCAACCAGATTCACCAACGATGCCGAGAGTTTCACCGCTTCTGAGATGAAAGTTCACCCCATCAACAGCTTTAATCACACCACTGCCGGTGTAGAAGTAAGTCTTTAAGTCCCTTACGTCCAGCAATAAAGGCGAGTCCTGCATAACATTCCACCTTTCGGGATTTTGTGTCACATTCTAAGCTAGCCAGGCTAATCAGACTTCACAAGAGGATTGATAAAAACTGTGCTCTAAAGTTATATAATATTCTACATAAGCAATAACAATCCTGCCAGGAAAAAATAATTCGGAAAGTTTTTAGCCCGATTATTTCATATTACAGTAATTAAAGGCAGCAAGTATAAAGACCCTGAACCCTTCTGAGAGTTCTTCTACTGTTATATGTTCATGATCCGTGTGAGAGCGGGTAATATCTCCGGGGCCGTAAACCACTGTTGCCATTTTGCCGTAGTGATTAAAAATGGCTGCATCAGTCCATCCCCTGCTCCTGGTCATCACCGGTGGTTCCCCGGTTATCTCTTCCAGGGCTGATACAACAGCTTTAACCAGTGGATCGCCAGGATCTGTTTCCATGGGAACATGTTCATATTTTTTCATCAGGGCCGATTCCATCCGGCGTAAACTTCCTTTGAAGGAGGGGTCTTCTGCTTCCAGCTCTGCTATGATATTTTCATACTGGGCAATTACGTCGCTTAATGTTTCATGTGACGTATAGCGCCTGTCCAGCAGAATCCTGCACCGGTCGGCAACTGTGCTGGGCTGGGTTCCTCCTTCAATGTAACCAAAGTTCATTACCGGAGGCCCCATCACCGGGTTGTCCAACTTTTTCAACCCTGGAACTAACTTTTCCTGAACCCGCATGATAAACTTGGCAGCATTTACAATAGCGTTAACACCTTTATCCGGGATGCCACCGTGAGCAGCTTTACCCTTTATCTCAATTTCCAGCCACTCCAAACCCCGGTGCCCAATTGCGTACTCCCGTCCCGAGGGTTCACCGATTATTGCCCCATCGGCCCGAAAACCGGATTCGATTAAAGTTTCGCTTCCCTCGCTGTTGGTCTCTTCGGCTATAACACCGGCAAAATAAAGGTCTCCTTTAAGCCTGATGCCAGAGCGTTTGAAGGCAACCATTGCCATAATCATGGCCGCTATGGGCCCCTTCATATCGACTGTTCCCCGGCCAAAAATTTTGCCATCAATGTATTCCGCTTTGAAGGGATCCTTCATACCGTAGGGGGGAACCGTGTCCAGGTGGCCGTTGAGGGTGAGGCTTTTCCCACCACCGGTTCCCGGCAGTTTGGCTATTATATTCGACCTTTCCCCTTCTACAGGCTGCAGCCTGTATTCAATTCCCTCAGCAAGAAATACCTGCTCCAGGGCCCTGACCATTTCAACTTCTCCTGATGGCAGGTTGAAGTGGCTGGGAATTGATACCAGTTTGCGGGTAAGTTCAACCAGCTCTTCCTCGCTAACCTGGCTTGACAATTTTTCCAGGGTATCTTTTTCTCTCACATTTTCAACTCCCGGTCTATTTTAAACCTTCGTAATTATCAGCCTTAAAAACCGCTAAACCACTGAGCCGGTTCCATCGTCTTCCCTCGGGCTTCCCCCATCGGATCTTCGCTACGCTACGGTGACGCCCTTACCGCCCCCGGGGTGCCGCTATTCCTTGATTTTCAAATTCAGTTTTCGCCTAAAGCAAATTAAACCTTTTG
>SKWE01000263.1 GCA_007129055.1 Syntrophomonadaceae bacterium | reverse complement strand
GGGTTTATATCTATCCCAGGTGGAACTACCTATTCCTGGCACCGCCAATTGCCATTAACGAGGAAGAGCTGAAATTCGGCATGGATGCCATCGATGAATGCCTGGATATAGCGGATAAGGCACTGTAAATCAGGAAATATCACATTTAGCCTTTATTAACAGGGCTGAAACTATAAGGCACCCGGTTAACCACCGGGTGCCTTATAGTTTTCTATCTACTGCTTTTTAAAGAAGCTCGACCTGTTTATATTGCTTAGTTTTATGCTTCCTTCTTCTTTTTTGACCAGAAGAACATTGGCATATCAGACATATCCTTGTTGTCATTGGTTAACATCGGTTTCGGTGGGTCGCTCTTCTGTGTCCTAAGCGATACAATAACCAGGGTAATAGTAGCAACTAAGGCTGCCGGGATAGTGGCAAAGAAGAGCGCGTCCCAGATTCCTTCATCTACCCAGTACCATACCTCAAAATCAACCATGTACCAGTTAGCTTCGATGGTAAACGGCAGGGCAGCAACAAAACCGATAATCCATACTGTAATACCGGCAAAGAAAGAAGTAATAGCTCCCTTGGTGTTAGCCTTCTTCCAGAACAGTCCAAAAAGGAAGGCGGGTATTGTAGTAGGCAGCCCTATCGCACCAGCAAATACAATCAGCTTATAGAGCGATGGGAACACAATGGCAATTATCATGGTTACCAGGGCTGTTACAGGAATGAAAACACGAACTGCGTTAAGGGTATCCTTGTTTGTCGCCTGGGGCCTGAAATAGCGGTAAATATTATGCCCGAGCATGGTAGCATTAGTCAGCACGCTGTTACCGGAGGTAGATAATATCGCCCCGGCGATCATGATGATGAAGATTACTGCGAACCAGTCAGGCATAAAGTACTGCGCTGCCCAGACTAAGACATGTTCATTCTCTGCCGGTGTGGCTATCCTGAAACCGTAAGTGAAAGCTGCAATACCAATCATTACCGGAATCAGTGCGATTGAGAGGTAAAGCAAGCCAGCAGCGATGAAACCTCCGGCTGCGGTCTTTTCAGTTTTCGCAGATAGCCCGCGCTGCAGCAGGATGGCGCAGCCCAGATCACCCAATCCAACACCCAGCCAGGCTGCTATGTAGGATATGACGCCAAACCACCCCACATAGTAGAGGAAGCCCCGGGCATCAGGCAGGGGCCAAAGTGAGAAGGGCGGTATTTTATCCCACACCACTGCATTGTTAACAAAATACTCCCAGCCGCCAATGCCGTTGATAACCGCCGGGAACATGATCACCAGGGCACCGATGATCAGTACCACGTTAAAGGTATCAACCCTGGCCAGGGCGCTCATTCCACCGCTGTAAGTAACCAGGATAATTGCAGCAGTTCCGATCATAACAGAAACAGGATAACTAAAACCGGTGGTCAGGTGAACAATAACGCCGGCAGCAACCAGCTGCCCTGCGATCCAGGACATGGTACCGATGATCTGGATAATCATGCCCAGTATGGTCATAAAACGGCCATAACGCCTCTCAAAAAAGTCAAAACTGGAGGTGTAACCGGCCTGGCGCATACGGTAAACAACAAAAATACCGCTAAGCACCAGGGTCAAAGCGGGAGCCCAGGGATCGTAAATAGTACCCTGGAATCCAAACATGTAAGCATAACCTGCCGCGCCGAGAATAGCCCCGGCACAGAGCCAGGTTGCAGCGGTGGAGCCTACAATGTAGATAAAGGAAAGATTTCTTCCCCCGATAACGTGATCGTCGCATTCTTCAATATCACGGTAGAAATAAAACCCGACGCCGATAATAACTATGATATAGGCAGCCAGGCCCAGGTAAATCCAATTTGCCACGTGGCCAAACATTGCTCCATCTTCCACGAAATAACCTCCTTTTTGAATATATTATTATGCTCTTAAAAATACATTGCAATTTTTATACCAAATGAAGTAAAAACCATTCATACCGCTTATTCTAATTTAGGAATATAATAAAAGTGCTTTACCCTGTCCTGGCTTTTATGAAAAACATCAACCTTCTGTGAAACTAAACGGAGGGCTTAATTCAGCCCTCCGTTTAGAAGGTTTAGCAACAAAACAATTTACCACAAGATTCCTTCGTACTGCTCCAGCTCGGGCACGGGGTAGTCAACGCCGAGCAAGAAAGCAATTTCTCCATCGCTGTTGAATATGGGGGCAAAGCCTGACTTCTGAAGTCCTTCACCATATTCATCCATCCAGGCATCTGCCGCAACTGTGGGCTGACCAGTCGCAAAGGCATCAACAGTCCATGGTTCTTTTTCGTATTCATAGCCGTAGGGATCCATATCTTCAGGATCCAGGCCATCAACGATGATCTCGTTGTAGTCTCCACCACCATCGATGAAGCTATATACATAAGTTGCTCCAACCTCTATTCTCATGTCATACAGCATTTCCCATAGTTCAAGGTGTTCCGGACCCTGGCGGTTACCGTTGGCTACTACCACGTCATGCAGGTCGCCGTAATAGCCGTCTTCGGCATTCATTCTTTCACCCAGTTCAGTTACGATGGCCAGGATGTTCTCCATTGCCGCAACGTTTTCCGGGATTTCCATTGGATCTAATTCATCATCTACCGGCTCATCGACGGCATC
>SKWE01000038.1 GCA_007129055.1 Syntrophomonadaceae bacterium | reverse complement strand
ACATCGGCCAGCAGTAACTTATCGCTATTTAAAGTGGCCTGGCCGAGAATATGGCGCATGGCAAGCACAACATCGTTTACGGTTACCTCTCCATCACCCGAAATATCGCCTAAATTGAGCCTGGTAAAATAAGCGGTCACTTCCCGATCCTTACTGACGGTAACTGTAATAGAGTCGCTGTGCAGTTCCAGGTCATCCAGCAACCATTTTTCAAAGGCCCACCCTGCTGCCGGAGTTGCTTGAAGCTGAACTTCGCTATTTATTTCATATTGATGTTTTCCGGCACTGGGGTTAACAGTCCCCTTACCCTCAATTTTTATATTAAGGTTATGTTTAACTGTTGTCTTTTCCGATTCATCTGTATCATTATTCTTGGTATTGTCGGTATCGTCTTTTACTTGATCATCAGTTCCTGAACCATCATTATCATCTTTCGGATCATCATTCGTTGTTTCGTCTGTTCCATTATCAGGCGAAGAAGTATTATCTTCTTCCGGATCCTTGTTGGATTCAGGGTTTGTCACAGGTGCTTCCCCGGATATTGTTACCTTTAAAATCGGTGACCAGTCAGAGAAATAGCTGTTATCAACGCTGCAGCGGGCCCTTACGCGCACGTTGTAGGTGCCCTCGCTCTGCCAGGTTTTGCTGGCCTTGCCAGTAGCAATCCAGCTGGAAAGTGTTTGGTTGGTGTCATCATCCCAGTGGAAACGGTATTCTACGGGATGGCCCTGTGAGCAGGTTGCCCCGGCAACTGAAAAGCTGTAGTTAACTCCAACATAACCTTCGGACGGCCCTGATGGTTTGGCCGGTGGTTTAATTATGCAGTCTTCAGCCTCAGGGTCAGGATTATTAATTGGGTCGGTTCCTGAAGAAGCAGATTTTCCGTATATATATTGGATTCCGGCCACATCAACCGGATGCAGGTTGCGCTGCACTCCTTTAATCTGGTAATACATGATAGATTCCCAGATCGGGGAATGATCGAGTCCAACCCAGTGGCCGAACTCATGCAGGGCAACAGTTTGGATGTCATATCCTCCGCTGCCGGTAGTGCTCCAGGTGAAAGCTGAATTAAAGGTCATATCAGCTTCTACTATCTGGCTGCCGTTGAACCAGATTGTAGCGACTGCCAGAGCCCTGTGTTGGCCAAGGTCGCCCCGAAATATTTCGTTAACTCCGTTAAATGTTGCTTTGCTTGTATTTGTATGGCCGCTTTTATAGGTAAGCCCGAAGTTGGCACCGGCTTTGCTCCATGTATTAGCTGCCGCCCTAATTTGTGTGGTTATTTCATCGGAGGCGTTTACAACAAAAGGAACGCTTGGGGATGGGCCCGGCCACCTGATACCAATAGTAACGAAATCTTTATTGTTTTGATAGGTTGAGCTGTTTTCGTAGACTTCAATATTGAACTGGATGCCTTCGCTTTCATAAGCTTCAAAGGCTTCACCAAAAAGCTCCAGCGGGAAACCATTTATGCTGTTATTATCATCGATATCTAATTTACCCTGGAAACCACCTGTAATACTGAAAGTTCCGTTACCAGTTACCCAGTCGGGGACAGATCTATCGAAGGTTTTATCTAAAAAAATTACTGCCCGCTCACCAGGTTCAAATAGAGGCATGTCCGATACAAATTGGCGCAATCCGTCAACTTCACCGCCGGGAATAACGATTGTAATCTTTTCCCGTTCATCTTCACCCTTAAAAATATCATCGACCCAGACAACAACAGAGCTGTAAATGCTGTTGTAATCGTCATGCCAGTAACTGTTCACACTTTCTACTGTTCCGGCAATAACCGAATCAGATTCATCTAATAGTTCTTCAAGACTTTTGGTCGGCGCATGGGCTTCTGTTGTTGTGGCAAAAAGGGAAAAGACGAGAAGCATGGCAATGGATGCTACCGTTAGTTTGAAAAAAAATTTATTATTTTTCATGGTGCCCTCCAGGTTATCTTCAGAAATAGTCTTACATATTAGGCTAAATTATTTTGCGGCCATTAGTTTTTCGATCAATAAACCCGTCTGTTTTCCCCAGACGGGCCAGGCTCGTTTACGGCGAGTACCGGCAACTGGCTGGCGATGGCAAAAACTTGCTTTAGCCCCTTTAGTTTTGCGTCACCGCTTTTCAGCGGTTTTGCTATATTTTAAGATCTACATTATGTCACATTTTGAGTCAAAAATCAAACTTTTTTGAAACGATCTTATTTAAGGATCTTATATAGGCAGTTTTATCTGCCTGGTTTTAGCTGCCCGGCATGAATAATCTAAGCTGCTGTGCTATAATAGGCGGGGAGCGAAAGCCCGATGCGTTAGCTCCAGTTATAGATATAAGCATAAAATTTGAAAGGGGTTTTCAATTGTCTCTAACAACCTTACTGATTATCATAGTTTTATTTGTTCTTAATCTTGTCCTGATTGCTGTTTCAATTACTGACCTGATGCCCAGGGAGAATGTGAGGTACCTTTCGAAAACCGGCTGGATAATAGTTATCGGGGCAGTTTTCTACGGCTCACTTATCTATCTCCTTGTCGGCAGGGGGCAGGCAAACCAGGCAGTTCAACCCACCGGGAAGGGTAAATGAAGCCATTAAAACTTAAACCGAACCAGGAATATTATATATGGGCTTCTT
>SKWE01000139.1 GCA_007129055.1 Syntrophomonadaceae bacterium | reverse complement strand
TAGAACTATTAAGTAACGAGGTGAATCAAAAAATGCTTATAGTATATGCTATAGTTGCTCTTGGCCTGATTGGACTGTTATTCGGGTTAATGCTGGCTGCTGCAGCAAAAGTATTTTATGTAGAAATAGATCCGAGGGTTGAAGCAGTAAATGAACTGGTGCCCGGCGCAAACTGTGGAGCATGCGGTTTTGCCGGATGTATGAAATTTTCTGAAGCCGTTGTCAACGGTGAGGCTGAGCCTGGTGATTGTGTGCCGGCAGGAGAAGAAACTGTTGCTGAAATTGCCAGAGTTTTGGGCAAGGAAGTGTCAGCGTCAGGGTCTCCCATTGCAACTGTATTTTGTATTGGAGACAATTTTAAAACCGCTGACAATTTTATTTACGAAGGTGTAGAAGACTGCAAGGTTGCCGGCGAAATGTATGGTGGTTTTAAAGCCTGTTCATATGGCTGTCTTGGCCTGGGCAACTGCGTCCGTGTTTGTCCTTTTGATGCTATTGATATGGGTTCTCACGGGCTTCCTGTGGTCGATAAAATCAAGTGCACTGGGTGTGGCCTCTGTGCCGGAGCCTGTCCGCGTGATTTAATTAAAATGCTACCTTCCGGGGACGAAGGGCACCTGGTTTTATGCGCTTCACAGGACAGGGGTAAAACGGTTTCCAAGGCCTGTGAAGTTGGTTGCATTGCCTGCAAGGCCTGCGTTAAAGCCTGTCCGGAGGAAGCAATTGAAATGAACGACAAGTTGGCTGTTATAGATCTTGAAAAGTGCACTGACTGTGGCGAGTGTGTCAAGAAATGTCCGCCGGGAACCATTCATCCGCGATCAGCCATACCTACAGCCGAGGAAGCTGCTGCGCGCGCAGCAGAAAAGGAGAAAGAGTCAGCATAATTAATAACAGGCCTGTTGCTGTTCCGTTGCACGCTTTTCTTAAAAGGTAAACAGTGTCAGGCCTGGTAGTTACTATAGATTTACAAATCAAGGACCCGAGGTAGGTTTTATAATGAAAAGTCATTGGCCAAACTACATCGGTGTAACGTTAACCTTATTTGTTTTCTGGGTGGCCGTAAGCGGTTCCCTGGACTGGCCGCAGCTCATGGTTGGAATGGCAGCGGCCACTTTTGTTACTTATTTTAACCGAAACCTGTTGATAACAGCAGAAGAAAGGCCTCCGGTTAATCTAAGAACCATCATCTGGATTGCAGGCTATTTTTTTAAACTAATCGTAGATATAGTGAAAGCCAATTTCCAGGTAGCCTGGCTGGTTCTTCATCCCTCTATGCCGATTGAACCAAACATGGTTGAACTGGAAGTTGATATTGATTATGTTTCTTCAAGGGTACTTTTAGGGAATTCAATAACCCTTACCCCTGGAACGTTAACTGTTCTGGCTGATGAAAAAAAGTTTCTGGTTCACGCCCTGACCTTAGAAAGCGGAGAAGCTTTGAAAGAATGGCCTTTAATCGAAAGGTTGAAGCAGATGGAAGGTGCTAAGGAATGAACCTGGATGAAATTATCAGCTTTCTTTATAATCTTGGCGCTGTTATGGTTATGCTGATGATCTTCATGTCTTTATTCAGGGCTATTGCCGGGCCTACCGCTCCGGACAGGGTTGCTGCCATCAGCATAATTGGCACTAAGACCCTGGTTATAATAACCTTGATTGCCCGTGTTTATGAACAGGTATATTTTCTTGATATAGCCATGGTTTATGCCCTGATGAGCTTTATTACCACCATTGGTGTTGCCAAGTACATGGAGAAAGGAGCCCTTGATTGATTCCCGGAATAGTTGAAACAACCCTGGATATCTTATCAATAGTCAGCCTTGTATTGGGCCTTTTTTTCCTTTTTGTCGGCACTCTTGGCCTTTTGCGCTTACCCGATGTATATAACAGGCTGCACGCTACTACAAAATGTGACACCCTGGGTGCCGGGTTGGTTCTTTTATCTATGGCTCTGCAGAGCAATCTGGCTACCGGTATCAGGCTGGGGCTTCTAATCATGTTTATTGTAATTACAAATCCGACAGCTGCCCATGTTATCGCCAGGGCTGCTTATAATACGGGAATTCGCCCTCAGCTAAGCGAAAGGAAAGCCGATGATTGATATTTTAAATATACTGCTCTTATTATTTTTAATAGTTTGTGCCGTCGGCGTAGCTTATATCCGCGATCTTTTAAGCGCTGTTATTCTGTTTTCTTCTTTTGGTTTAATTATGGCTATAATCTGGCAGCAGCTCAGCGCTCCTGATGTTGCCATGGTAGAAGCAGCGCTGGGTACTGGGGTTATATCTCTTTTGCTTATAGCTGCAATCAGCAAAACCAGGAGAACTGAGTAAGTTTACGGGGGTGTTTGCAATGCTTTATGCTTTGGCTGCTCTTTTTATAATTATTCTCACCTTTTTTTTAAGATTTATTGTGGGAGTTGATTCGAGGACCCTTGTTACTCTTTACCTGTTGGGTTTTATCATTTTCCTGCTTAGTTTTACAGTTGCAGAAATGCCTACTTTTGGCAGCCTTGATAATCCCACATTTAACGAAGTTCCCCGCAGGTACCTTGAGCAGGGTGTAGAAGAGACGGGAGCTGTAAATATTGTCAGCAGCGTAATTATTGATTACCGCGCCTTTGATACCCTGGGGGAGGCAACAGTATTATTCGTTGCCATAGCTGCAGTTGTTGCAACCCTGAGATCACATTAAAAGATTTAGGGAGTATCTTTATGGAAGATCAAATTGCAAGAATTACAAGCCGCCTGGTAGTTCCCTTTATCCAGGTCTACGGGATATATATTATTTTACACGGGCATCTTTCTCCCGGAGGAAGCTTTTCCGGGGGCGCAATATTTGGTGCAAGCCTGGTCCTGGTAGCACTTTCCTTCAACCTGGAGGCGGGCTCTAAGCAGATACCACATAATACTGCTTCTATTCTTGAAAGTGGAGGGGCATTGGGTTATATCATCACGGGGCTTGTCGCAATTGCAATGGGGGGATATTACCTTTCGAACAAGGCGGCAGGATTTCCCATGGGTGAGGCAGGATCGCTTTTTAGCGCTGGAGCCATATTTATAATTACTATTTTTGTTGGGATAAAAGTGGCCAGCACAATCGTTACTCTTTTCTACTATATTATTGAAGGGGAGAAATAACGTGGAAACTCTGCAGGGGATTATAGATAATTATTATTACATGGTTGCGATAATTCTCTTTGTAATCGGCATGTATACCATGCTTACCCATTCGAATATGATTAAAAAAGTAATTGCCATGAACATTATGGATGCTTCCGTATTCCTGATGTTTGTTGCTGTTGGTTATGCTCATGGATCCCAGGCTCCTATTATCAGGGATAATGCAGAAATACTATACGCAAATCCTTTACCCGGAGCCCTGATTTTAACGGGGATTGTTGTAGCTGTAAGCGTAACAGCCTATGCCTTAAGCCTTATAGTTAAAATTTACAGGTACTATGATACCTGCGACTACGATGAAATTTGTGATATAAGGAGCCAGGAATAGTGGGGTTTACTGTTCATTTTCCTGTTTTAATAGTAGTAGTAATGTTTTTTACTGCTTTTATATCACCCCTGTTATACAGGTGGGCAAGAAAGCTCGCTGCGCCTGCCGTTTTATCTGCCCTTGTTGCCGCATTGGTCATGGCAGCAGCGCTCTTAATCCAGGTTCAGCAAACCGGAACATATTATTACCATATGGGTGGATGGCCACCCCCGTGGGGCATTGAATTTAAGGCAGATCCTCTCAGGTTGTATATCCTCCTGGTTGTAATCAGCGTTAGCCTATGGATTTTTATTTATGCTTTGCGTGACCTGGGGCACGAGCTTAAAACACGAGTAATTGGCTGGTATTATACTCTCTATTCTGTTCTGGTCGGATCAATGGCCGGGATTGTACTCACCAATGACCTTTTTAACCTTTTCGTCTTGATGGAGATCTGTGCCATATCAGCATGTGCCATCATATCAATTAAAGAAGACAGGGAGTGCCTGGAGGCCAGTTTTAAATATCTTATCCTCAGCGCTATGGGCACCGGCTGTTTCCTGCTTGGCGTAGTTATGCTCTATATGGCAACGGGTTACCTGAATTACGGCTACCTCTACCAGGCACTGGTTGAGGCATTTAATTTTTATCCCCTGAACATATTTACCGCCGCCGCTTTATTTATTGTTGCCTTTGGGACCAAGGCCGCACTGTTCCCGCTGCATGTTTGGCTGCCAGATGCCCATGCCTCTGCTCCATCACCTTCCAGCGCCATGCTGTCCGGCCTGGTAATTAAAATTTATGCTTTCGCCCTTTTCCTGATGTTTTACGAGGTTTTTCCCAGGGTTGTTTTGGAGGCCATACCTTTAAGCGAAATTGTTCTATGGCTGGCAGCTCTTGGCTCCATGTTCGGTTCAATATATGCCATGCTTCAAACCGATTTGAAAAAAATGCTTGCATACTCCAGTATTGGCCAGATAGCCTATATTTTTATGGGGATAGGCTTTCACCACAGCCTGGCCCTGGTCGGCGGTTTTTATCATATTATGGTCCATGCAGTTACCAAGGCCATGCTTTTCATGGTAGCCGGTGTGATTATTTATTCAACCGGGGTCAGAAAGATTGATCAATTAGCAGGAATAGGTAGGGTGCTGCCGGTAACCATGGTTGCTTTTACCATAGGTAGCGCTTCGATGGTTGGCATACCCGGTACCGGGGGATTGATCAGTAAATGGTATCTTGCCCTGAGTGCCCTTGAAATCGGGAGACCCATATTCGTGCTGGTTATCCTGGCCAGCAGCCTGCTAAATGCCATCTATTATATGCCCATTGTGATTAATGCATTTATGCATCAGGATGAATTCAAAAAAGAGGTAAAACCTGTTCCACCGGTTATGCAGTTTTGCATGGTTGTTGGTATGGTTTTTATTATTATCTTCGGGTTTTTCTCCAAGCCTGTTGTAACCCTGCTGGAGCAGGCGGCAGCATTATTTTTCTGATAAAAAAAGGAATGTATGAATCTTAGTTGAAATATTCAGGGAATAGCAGCTATAATTGGCTATAAAGAATTCCGGGGGTGTTTGCACTGAGCAGTTCACTAGTTATTGCAATTATGATGATTATCGTAGGATTCCCAATCTTGATGACACCGGTGATTATGTATTCATGCCGGGCATCAGATAAACTTCGCAATACCCTTGCTGTCGCTACAGCAGCCATAACATTTATATTGACACTATCTTTATATCGCTTTGTTGTGGGCGGTGGTGAGATACAGTTAACCCTTTTCGAAGTATTGCCCAACCTGGAAATATCCATGCGCCTGGACTTGCTTAGCTTTTGCCTTGCTGCCCTGGCTTCTTTTATCTGGCTGCTCTGCACAATCTATTCAATTGATTACATGGCTAAGGAGCATGCCTGCGGCCGTTACTACCCGGTCCTGATATTTACCCTGGGCAGCTGCCAGGGGATATTCTTTGCCGGCGACCTTTTCAGCCTTTTTGTGTTTTTTGAGTTAATGTCCTTAATTGCCTATATCCTGGTTATTCACGAGGAAACTGAAGAAGCGCTTAAAGCTGGTTACAAATACCTGGTTATGACCATCATCGGCGGTCTTGCCCTTTTCTTTGGAATGATCATAGTTTTCGAACTGGGTGGCACTGTTTCACTGGGCGTGGGAGTTATCCTGCATGAGACATCCTTACTTGCCTTACTTGCTTTTATCTGTTTCCTGATCGGCTTTGGGATGAAGGCGGGAATGTTTCCCCTGCATGTCTGGCTTCCTGATGCTCACCCTGTTGCACCTTCCCCGGCCAGCGCCCTGCTTTCAGGCGTTATGTTAAAAACAGGAGCCTACGGGCTGATCAGGGTCATCTTTCACGTTTTCTCCCCGGAAATGCTGCAGGCAGCAGGGTGGAATAATATTCTTGCCGTTTTGGCAGTTATAACAATCCTTTTAGGTTCAGCCGTAGCTTTAACGCAAACTGATATTAAAAGGCGGTTGGCATATTCCAGCATCAGCCAGCTTGGATATGTCCTGCTTGGTTTAAGCATTCTTAACAATAATGCTATTACCGGTGCGGTATTCCATATATTCAGCCACGCTTTCATGAAAAGCATTCTCTTCCTTGCCGCAGGAGCGATTATCTGGAAAACCGGTTTACGAGTTATTGCTGATCTTAAAGGCATAGGCAGACAAATGCCTGTTACCATGGGCTGTTTTTCGGTTGCTGCGCTAGCCATGATCGGGATTCCACCCCTTAACGGTTTTCTCAGTAAATGGACTTTAGCCATGGGCGCCCTTGATGCGCAAATGCCCCTGTATGTTCTGGTTTTACTTGTCAGCAGCTTACTAAATGCGCTATACTACCTGCCTATTGTTATCCCTGCTTTTTTTGAAATGCCCGGCGATAATAACCATGATCATCATGATGATCATGAACTTGAATTCAATGTCCAGGAGGCAACTCCGCGCATGCTTACGGTAATGATCATCCTGGCTTTATTTACCTTTATATTTGGCCTAACCCCAAACAACATCGCTTTTTCCCTTGCCAGGGCTACCGCGGAATTCTTACTGCTGGGGGGGGCTTTCTAATTGTTTGCTGCTGCACCAGAGCCTGTTATTGAAGCAAACAATTTATATTATTCCAGCCTGCCACTTTGGATTACCCTGGTCCCTTTAATCGCTGGAATTGGTATTTATCTCTTAAAGGATCACTGGGAAATACCCCGGAAAGTGGTTGCTTTTTTAACTTCGTTAGCAGCTTTAGTCGGGGTTATCATTCTTTTTCCCCTCAGCCTTACCGGTACTGTTAGCTACGATTTAATCGATTTCATGCAGCTGGGCCTTTTCTTTAAACTTGATATAATAGGTTGGATATTTGCATTTTTGATCACCCTGGTCTGGTTTTTAGCTACCATATTTTCTTTTGCTTACATGGATTTTGAGCACAATCGCCGCCGATATTACAGTTTCCTTATATTTACCCTTGGTGCTACTCTAGGCGTGGTGATGGCCGGTGACTTTTTTACCCTTTTCTTATTCTTTGAAATGATGACCCTAAGCTCTTTTGTTCTTGTTATACATGAGCAGGATGTTCAATCAATGAAAGCAGGTATTTTATACCTTTACCTGGGCATTTTTGGCGGATTAGCCCTTCTGTTTGCTATTATGATGCTCTATGGAGCTACAGGATCTGTGGCTATTGTTCCTGCCCTGGAACTGCTTGGAAGCCAGCGCACAGCTATTTTTATCTGTTTCCTGATTGGATTCGGAATAAAAGCCGGTTTAGTACCCCTGCATATCTGGCTGCCCCAGGCCCACCCGGTAGCGCCTTCTCCAGCCAGCGCCCTGCTGTCAGGAATAATGATCAAAACCGGGGCCTACGGTATTTTAAGGGTAGCAGTTATCCTCTTTTCTTCTGAAAGCGGCAGTCCAGGTATTGCCGATGCATCATACCTGTTTATCATAGGAAATGTATTGATGTGGGTTGGTATTGTAACCATGCTTTCCGGTGCATCAATGGCTTTGCTGCAGACTAACATGAAAAGAATCCTGGCCTACAGCAGTGTCAGCCAGATCGGTTATATTGCTACCGGTATCGGGGTTGCTACCTTTGCCGGTATCGAGGGCGGAATGGGATTTGCCGGGGCAATTTATCATATAATAAACCATGCATTTTTTAAGGCAGGGTTATTTATGATGGTTGGAACAATTTATATATATACGCATGAACTGGAACTTCCCCGCCTGGGCGGGATGTTCAGGAAGATGCCTTTAGTAGGGATTACTTTCCTGGTTGCCGCATTTGGTATAGCCGGTATACCCGGTTTCAACGGTTACCCCAGCAAAACCCTGATTCATGATTCACTGTTAATCTATTACAAGGATTACGGTTTACTCAGCATTGACATGGCTGAAAAAATATTTGTTTTAACCAGCGCTCTTACAATATGTTACTTTATCAAGCTTTTCCGGGGGGTTTTCCTGGGGCCGGTCCCCGAAAAACTGGACCGTGAATACAAGCTTCCTTTTTCTGTTAACTTTGTCCTTGCCCTGTTTGCCCTGTTCATAACCGCCATTGGAATTTTTCCGAATTATATACTGGAAAGGGTTTTGGTTCCTGCTGCAGAGCTGCTTAATTATGAAGGATATGCCATGGAACATCTTTACCATTTTCACTTTTTTGAGTGGCACCCCATTGAGGCAATGGTTATAGTTGTAATCCTCGCCCTATTTATCTATATACCGGCAGCCTACCGGGGATGGTTTGACTGGAAACCACCATGGTGGTTGAGCATTCATGCCCTGGTATATAATCCTGTTACAAACCGGCTCTTAATATTTACATGCAGATCAGGAGTATTTGTTGATTCTTCCGTAGATACAGCTTATGATAAATCCGGTTCAGCGGCCAGGAAAATGTGCAGTTATTTTGGCAGCCTGGACAGCGGAATTGATAAGTTTTACGAACAATCAGGAAAAACTGCCCGCAAATTGGCAGACCGTTCAACAGATATGGATGCAAAACTTGATGATTTCTATGAACAGACCGGGAAAATGGCCAGGAAGGTGGCAGACCGCTCTACAGAGATGGATTCTGCTTTAAATGAAGCTTACCTGAAAACAGGTAAAGCAGCTAAAAAACTGGCTGAGCAGACATCAGATGCAGAGCGTAAACTGGATAGCGTTTATGACAAGGCGGGAAGCAAGGCAAGGCAGCAGATGGAGAAAAGGCTATCGGAAAAAAAGGAAAAACGCGGGTATTTCGACTCTTCAAAGTGGTCAACGAAAAATTTGAGTTTCGATACTCTCCTGTTGGTCCTGGTGCTCGGAATTGTACTGCTGGTTATATTTTACTTTGGACGCGCTAATTAAAGGAGATAGTTGTTGCAGAACAATAATGCAAGTAACAAACAAAATCTTCAAAGTAACTATAAAAAGCTGCTTAAACCGGGATATGTTATACCCTTTGCAATTATAGCGGCTGTTATTGCGTTTATGATTATGCAAGACAGAAGTACTGACAATCTCCACTCTGCTTACCGGGTTACCATGGATACATCGGTTGATTTGCAATTTGCACATGAAAACAGAGGGTTTGCTTCCTCCCTTGAAGACGAAGTTTTTACAGAGATAGATAGGCTTGAAAAACTCTTCAGCCGTACTATAGAAGATAGCGATATCAACTTGATCAATTCATCTGCCGGGGAAAAACCTGCGAGGATAAGTGAAGAGGTTTTACATGTAATAGAGAAAGCCCTTTACTATGCCCGCTTGAGTGAGGGATACTTTGATCCTACAATCGCCCCGCTTATTGATACCTGGGGGTTTCTTGGCCAGCAATTCAGGCTGCCAGATCAGGGTGAAATAGACAGTGCTATGGAACTGGTTGACTTTAACCTGGTTCAGGTTGACAGAAACAGCTACACTGTCTTCCTCCCTGAAAGGGGAATGTCTATTGAGTTGGGCGGTATTGCCAAGGGCTACATAGTGGATAGGGCCCTGGATATTTTAAAAAATGCCGGCATAGAGCATGCATTCATCAATGTCGGCGGCGATATCGGGCTAATTGGCAGCAAACCTGACGGTGAACCATGGCGTATAGGAGTTCGTCACCCCCGGGAAGATGCAATTGTAGCGGTTTTTCCTTTAAGCGATGGGGCAGTAGTAACTTCTGGGGATTACCAGAGATATTTTACTGAAAACGAAGTTAATTACCACCACCTGCTCGATCCAAATACCGGCTATCCTGCCCGGAAACTTATTTCTGTCACGGTTGTTGCAGATACAGTATTGGAAGCCGATGCTCTTTCAACGGCAATTTTTATTATGGGCCCGGAAAAGGGACTGACCCTGCTGGAGAACCTGCCGGGGGTTGAAGGGCTGCTTATCACCCCTGAATTTGATATTCTGCTATCCAGCGGCCTGGAAGATCTGGTAGAATTAGATGATTGAAATAGATTATGCACTTTGGAAGGGTTATTATGCAGCAAACAGGATTAAATCTGAGAAATCGTTTGAACCATTTAACCTACCTGGCCGTGCTGGTTACCTTTGCTGTTGTTATACATACCGTGGAGGCAGCCCTGCCCCTGCCTATGCCGGTTCCCGGGGTCAGGCTCGGCTTAGCTAACATCATTACTATCCTGGCCTTAATTCTCTTTGGCCTGCGCAGCGCGCTGCTTGTTTCTATTTTAAGGTCGGTGCTGGGTAGTTTGTTTATTGGTGGCCTGTTTGGTTTTGG
>SKWE01000206.1 GCA_007129055.1 Syntrophomonadaceae bacterium | reverse complement strand
CGTACTGTCAATTCCTGCGATTTTTAATTCCATATAAAAGTTTGGCTGAACAAGTAGTGCATACATGAGAGATGCTTTATGTTATTATATTTAGGCAGGTACTTGTCCCGTGGTCCGGGAAAGGTGCCAGATAGTGTGAACGGAGCTGAGATTAATGGAACAAAACAACAGGAAAATTATTTATATTAGCCTGATTATTTTTGCCGTATTGCTGATAGCAACTAACCTTGCCAATTATTACTTTCTTGGTAGTAGATCTATTTCAGTTGGCGCGAATAACGAGCCTGCAAATATAATCAGGTACGAGGAGAGATCAAAGCGACCAATTCCCGGTGACCGTGAAGGAGCCGAATTAATCTGGGAAACAATTGATTCAATCAGGGACAGCTACTTTTACCCTGTTGAAGTTGAAGATTTAATTGAAGGTGCAGTAAGAGGGATGATTGACCAGATAGGCGATCCCCACGTCCGCTTCTACGACCCCGAGGATCTGGAAGAATTTCTGACAGAGACCAGGGGTTCGTATGCCGGTATAGGTGTCCGGATCATCGAGGCAAATGGTTATATTGTAGTTTTTGAAACCTTTTCCGGGACACCTGCCGAGAGAAGTGGTTTAAGCCCCGGTGATCGGATAATGAAGGCAGATGGAGTTGAACTTACCGACCAGGGGCTAGGCCATGCCGTAGATCTTCTGCGCGGCCCGAGCGATACCACGGTTGACGTGGTTCTCCAGAGGCCCGGGGCTGATGACCCGATTGAAGTGACAGTTGGCAGAGCTGAAATCCAGGTGTCTACGGTATTTAGCGAAATGCTGGATGATGGGCTTGGCTATATTAAAATTAGCAGTTTTGACAGCAATACAGGGAACGAATTCTCAGAACAGTTTATGGCCATGGAGCAAAGGGGCCTGGGCAAAGGCCTGATTCTGGACCTGCGTAATAACCCGGGCGGCCTTGTTGACCAGGTTGTTAAAGTGGGCGAATACCTGGTTCCGGAAGGTGAAATTGTCAGGCTGGTTGGCCGGGATGACGAAGTGCAAAGAACTTATCATTCCAGTGCGGCTAAAAAACCTTACCCAATTATTGTCTTAATCAACGAAGAATCGGCCAGCGCTGCCGAATTACTGTCCGGGGCGCTCCAGGATCGGGATGCTGCTATCCTGGTAGGGCAAACAACTTATGGTAAGGCGTCAGTCCAGCAGCTTGAGAATATTTCAGGCGGCAACGCTATTATGCTTACCGTGGCCAAATATTTTACACCCTCGGGACATGATATAGATAAGTACGGTATTAAACCTGATTTCGAAGTTGAAATGCCTGAAATATTAAGGTATTTCCGTTATTTTCACCCCGGCAGCCTGGAACCGGGCGATTATGGGCCCGATGTGGAAATGCTGCAGATGATGCTGGAGCAGCTTGGCTTAACAGTAGAAGCCACCGGTTATTTTGATGAGCAGACTGAACAGGCTCTGGCCAGCTTCCAGGAAAGTGTGGGCATTGCACGGACAGGTGTTTTTAATGATAGAACCTGGGTTGAATTACGTGAAGCGCTTGATATTGCGGCAAGGGAAAATGATGATCAGCTTAATTTCGCCATTGAAATGATTCAGAAGCCGGGCCTGCAAAATGTAATTGGGGGTAGCAATAATTAATGCAACCCTTTCTGGAAATAAGCCAGATATTTATGACAACATTTATGTTGGCCCTGGTAATGCCAATCTTTTGGATTGTGCTGTTCCTGGTTTTTATGCAGTACAGGCGGCAGGCAGCTACTGAAGAAAAGCTGTTTGGGCGGACAATAAACCATATAAGCAAACAGATGCTTTTCTCGCTCGGGCTTGGCGCACTGGGCGGACTACTGGCCAGTGCAATTCTTATTTTTCTGGGGTTATCGCTGGAACAAATCGGCCTTTATTTTATCTGGCCGGTTGCCCTGTTTCTGCTGTTGATCAATCCCCGCTATCTCTGTTTTTCATATGCCGGGAGCATTGTGGCAGCAGCGGTATTATTAAGCCGACATCTTCTGGTCCCCCTGCTGCCCGATCTGGCAAACAATTTTATCCTGGCTTCTTTACTCAGGATCCATATACCTGCTCTGCTTGTTTTAATTGGGCTTCTGCACCTGGTGGAAGCGCTCTTGATTTACGTGCATGGAGATCGCGGCAGCAGCCCAATGTATATCAAGTCGGATAGCGGCAAGGTGATAGGCGCTTTTTCCCTGCAGCGATTCTGGCCCCTTCCCCTGGTGGCGCTGATGGTTACCCTGGTATCCCAGGCTGAAATAACAGGTGTAAGCATGCCCGATTGGTGGCCTATTTTGCAATCTGTTTTACAGCCGGGCGAGGGGCAAAGTTTGCAATACATGATTATCCCCGTTGCTGCAGGGCTTGGTTACGCTGATATTGCATTTTCTTCCAAACCGAAAGAGCGGGCATGTTTTTCTGCAAAATGGCTCGCCCTTTACAGTGTAATTTTGCTGGTGATAGCACTCGGTTCAGAATATATGACCTGGCTGGTTATACCGGGAGTTTTGTTTGCTCCTCTGGGTCATGAAGTACTAATTCTTTATGGCAAGAAGCAGGAAAAGGCAAGCAGTCCATATTATGAAAAACCGGAAAACGGGGTTAAGTTGATGATGGTCCTGCCGGAAAGCGATGCTGAAAAAGCCG
>SKWE01000153.1 GCA_007129055.1 Syntrophomonadaceae bacterium | reverse complement strand
GGATCACGAACGAGCAAACGTAAGATTCCACTAGTTAAATCATCCGGAAGTGTAATGTTATACGATCCAAGATCGGCACTTCTGGTCCGCCCAGTTTCAGAAACATAAACACCCCTGAGCTTTAACCTATTATCGTCGTTTCCATAAATGCCATCCCAGTTATTCGCGCCTTCAATTTCACTAAAATCAACTTCTATTATTACAAGATACCGCTGAGCCAGTGGAACCCATGAAGTTTTAACCTCTTCAAGAAGCCAATCTGGAAGATCAGCCGGCTTAGGCTCTGCTTTCCCAGTTTGATCAATTAATAACTCTAAATCATGATCTGGAACCTCATTTAGTAAATATGTATTTCCCTCGATAGCACCCGTAATGGATGGTTCATCTGCTTCTATCATTGCTGCGTAGTCTAATATATAATCGGCACCATCTTTCTTAACTACAATTACTACATCTCTTTCGTTCAACAGCGCCTCACCAATTCCCTTAACAGCTGCATCATAAAGAGTTCTATCCCTGGGCCAATCATCCTGGGCCATCCTCACGGCTTTTGCAAAGTCAACTTTTACAATTTCTTCATCTGCGGTTTCATAGTAAACGTAAGTTATCTGAATGTCTGATGCTGAAGCAGAACCAGCAAGAATAAGTAGAAGTAGCAAAACAAACAAGGCAACGCCAATGCCTTTTTTAATATAAAGCATATCTTGTTTTCTCCCTTCAATTAGTGGTTTTATCTTCTCTATATATATTTTTGGTGATTATTGACGATATACCTTAGGCATCATCTCCTTCTTAAACAGGTTCCGCTGCAATATATTTTTAGCCAGTTAAGCCCTGACCTGTTTATAGCTCTTCTACTACCAAACTTTCTTCCTGCACAACCCTACCGTCAAGAACTGCAACTATAAAAATTTCATTTCCTGCTTTTAGGTCTGACAGGGTTATTTCCCACCTGTTTTCTTCAACAGTTCTTTCCAGCGGCTCTCCGTTTACCCTGATTTCATCGGCAACCTGATCTTCCAGGGTATATATACGCACGTAGGTTAAATCAAAGATGTCGATTAAAGCGGTGGAGCGTTCCAGGTCGATTATCTCTGTAACAGTTTCTTCAGGAGTATCTATTATGTAATCAATGCCCAGGAAATAAAGAGTACCAATTGCTGCAATGGTAATTAGAAAAAGTAGCAATATAAAACTGGATTTCTTCCTTCTCTTCCTCTTTTCCTCCCTGGCTTTTTCAAGCCTGCTCATTGATAGGCTGTCTCCCAAAGTAAATACAAGTAAACAAAGATAGGTCATTATATCAATATTCTGCCAATCCTGTCAACACCAGTTTTGTAATTAATACTACTTTTTTTCAAATTGATGGAAAATACATCTCAGTTATTCCCAATGAAGTCCTGCCACCAGTCAAGATTGTCCCTATTATTTCCGTCTCCCTGTCCGTTAGAACCCTGATCTTCATCTTCTTCATCATCGTCATCATCCGGCGGAACTACAGGCTCCTCAGGTTCAGGAGGTGGCGGCGGGGGATCGTCACCGCCATTTGAAGGTGGTTGCTGTCCATTCGGAGGATCACCATTACCCGGTTCTTCCGGGGGTCCATTTTCATCTTCGTCCTCATCGGGATCCGGTTCCGGCAGCCTATGTTGATCACAAACCGCTCTTGGCGCATACTTTTCAATAAAGTAATCTGCGCGTACAGTTCCCGCCTCCCTGCAAAACTCAGCCGGGCGCAGCCCCGATATTGAGCACACTTCAAGCCTAACTATGCCGTCGGGACGAGAAAAATCCCTGATTTCAAGATCTTTAAAAGCTTCCAGGAAAACCTCACGCAGGAAGGCTGTTGAATAGCGCCAGCCCTGTTGAATACTGCCCATCTTCGGTTCATCGTAACCCATCCAGAAGGAAGCAACAATATTCGGGGTGTAGGCTACCAGGTACACATCTTTCCAATATTCCGTAGTTCCCGTTTTAGCAGCAACAGGCCGGTCTATCTGCAGGGCCCTCCCGAGATAACGACGCACGAAATCCTGTAGAATATCGTTGACCAGGAAAGTGGCCTGGGGGCTTAAAACCTGTCTTGGGTTAATCCTGTTTTCATAAAGGACAACTCCATTCCTGTCCTCTATTCTTTCTACCGTGTGAAGATCTACCCGAATACCATCATTGGCCAAAACGCTGTATGCCTGGGCCATATCAATTGCCGTTACCCCGTAAGTGAAACCGCCCAGGGTGAGCGCCAGGTTATCTATCTCTGAAGGGGCAATAGTTGAGATACCCATTCGCTCAGCGTAACCAACACCAACCCGGGTGCCGAGATCCTGGAATGCCCGGACCGCCGGGACATTGTAGGAAAAATACAGGGCTTCCCTGGCGGAAATCATCCCCCGAAAACGGTTATCAAAGTTTTTCGGTTTCCAACCCTGCGGCCCGGTGAAGGGTGAATCGTCAAGCGTTGATCCGGCGCCGGGAAGAACACCCTCCTCGAAAGCAGGAGCGTAAGTAATAATTGGTTTAATAGCTGATCCCGGCTGCCTGAGGGTGGAAAAGCGCAGCACTTCATCAAACTGTTTCCGGTATTCACGCCCGCCTCCAAGCGCCATAATCTTGCCGGTTGTCGGGTCAGCCACCACTATTGCCGCCTGGGGTTGGGGCACCCCACCTTCTTCATCAACCAGTTCCTGCAGCTGGGCACGGGTTAAATCACGCCCTGTAGGTAAAGCTGCAACCGCTTCCCTTACAGCGGGCATATCAACATAAATGGTTGTAGGATAAAGGTCTGTCCGGTTTAATACTTCTTCCACGTGCACCTGGAGAGAGGGCTTCAGGGTGGTATAAATTCGCAAACCACCGGTATATATAGACCGGTATGCTTCTTCTGTTGTGCCAATAGAGGGGATTGATCTCAATATGCGAATCAATTCCTGGTGAACTACATAATCAACAAAATGCGGGTATGGGTAACCGGGATCTTTAGGCTTGGCATAGAGTATTTCCTGCTGCAGCGCCCTGCGATGTTCAGAATCAGAAATGAACTCAAGCCTTTCCATGCTGGTCAGTACCGTCCGCATCCGGGACCTGGCTTCTTCTTCATTATCAAAGGGATTACTTGTATTGGGTGAACGAACCGCTCCGGCAATCATTGCCGCTTCGGCCAGGGTTAACTGTTCTACATGTTTATTAAAATAGGTCTGTGCCGCAGCTTCGACACCATAGGCGCCATTTCCGAAATATATACGGTTCAGGTAAAGCTCGAGGATCTCATCCTTGCCATAGCTGCGCTCAAGTTGTAAGGCAAGCCAAATCTCCTGTATTTTTCGCCTGTAAGTAGTCTCAGTGGTCAAAAAAGCATTCTGGGCAAGCTGCTGGGTTATTGTGCTTGCCCCCTGAACTATTTTACCGGCCTGAAAATTAATATAGGCGGCACGCAAACTGCCAACCGCATCAAATCCGAAGTGGGTATAAAAACGCTCGTCTTCGATAGCAATAAATGCTTGCTTTACATGCTCTGGAACCTGGTTCAGGTTTACTACAATCCTGTTTTGTTCTTCATGTAGAGCAGCGATCTCATCACCATTGCTGTCATAGATGTATGATGTTTCAACTGTGGTCAACTTGGAAGGATCGAACGGCGGAGCCTCGTTAATGTAGTTGACAACGACAGCAGCGGTGGCTCCTCCACCAATTAAAAAAAGGATAACTATCAGCGCAAATAAAGTTTTTATAAACACGCCAAAACGGCTGCGTTTTTTCTTCTTTTTTTCGGCGGGCTTATCATTTCTGTATCCCATGGGAACTTTTTTCTCTGCCAACTATGATTAGCCTCCCTGCTAGAACAATCATTGAAATGATAAAGTATTTAACATAACTAACCTACCGATACAATTATAACATAATCAGGCAATCTGCTACTTTTTAATGCTTTTTAGAATTGGGTTTTTAAAATCCGAGTTACTTCCACTGAAGCTGCTGCATGTCTTCATCGTCGTAAAAAAGATAGAGGAATATAGATACAAGGTCAGGATCAAATTGCGTTCCTGCGCAATGCCTGATTTCCGCCAGCGCTTCCCTGGTATTCCTGGCCTTCTGGTAGGGTCGATCATTTGTCATGGCATCGTAGGCGTCAACAATTGAAAGAATCCTGCACTCAATGGGTATCTCTTCTCCTATCAAACCCAGCGGGTAGCCGCTGCCATCCCATTTTTCGTGGTGTTTTAGAATCAGATCTGCGATTACGGAAAGATCTGGAGAAGTGATAGCTATTCGATAACCCTTTTCAGGGTGCAGGCGCATTGTTTCCCATTCCTGGTCGGTTAATGGACCTTTTTTAAAGAGAATATGATCCGGTATACCCACCTTGCCCAGATCGTGGACCTGGGACAAAAGGGCAAGATCTGAAAGCTGGTGCGAAGAAAGGTTTATTTTTTCCCCGATCTGCCTGCAAATTTTCTCCAGGCGATCGGCATGCCCCTGGGTAATGTAATCTCTTTCTGCCAGGGCTGCTAACAGAGCTTCAACAGTTTTATTACGAACCCGGTTGCTGCGGTATAGCTTATCCCGGTACATGTAATCGTCTGCCTGCTTGAAGACTGAATGAAGGGAAACACTATTATTACAGGCTGTGGCAAGGCCAACAGACAATCCAAGGGGCAGTTCTTCATTAGCCAGGTTATACTTTTCCACGTTTTTTCTAATCCGGGCGGCAACTTCCTCCGCTTCAGCCTGGGATGTCCGGGGAAGAATAGCAACAAATTCGTCTCCTCCCACCCTGGCCAACAGGTCGCTTCCGCGTACCGATTTCTTTATTATCTCGGCTGATGCAGCAAGCAGCCTGTCGCCGGCATCATGCCCCAGTGAATCATTGACGAGTTTAAGGTCATCCAGGTCGACTGAAATTAGTGCAATTGGGTATTCGCGGCTTTTTTCAAGCCTGCTGATCTCTTCCTCAAAATATGCCCGGTTATGTAAGCCGGTTAGCTGATCGTGCATGCTCAGAAATTTTAACTTTTCCTCGAACTTTTTTTGGTCGGTAATATCCCTGATAAAAGCAATTACCTCGTTTTCGGTGCTGGGGTTGATACGGGCCTCACGTTCAAAAACACCTGCCGGAGTTTCTATGGCATATTCAATTATCTGGAGTTCGCCAGAGCTTGTAGCCCTGTGAATCGCCTTATGGTATTTCACTGCCAAGTCATATGGCAAGACCTGGTATATATCCTTGCCCAGCATCTCTTTTTTCGGTCGGTAAATCAGGTCATCACTGCCGCTTAAAATGTCAAGGTAAGTACCTTCGCCATCAAAACGGATAATTATGTCCGGGCTGGCTTCAATGATGGATGTTTTAATTTGTTCACTTTCTTTAAGCAAACCATAAGCTTTCTTGTATTCAGTGATATCTTCACCAATACACAAATATTCCTTTACATATCCCATGGTGTCAAATATTGCCCTGTTGGACCACCTTACCCAGCGCACAGAGCCGTCGAAAGCAATATTAGTATGCTCATGGGTTGCAATTGGGTTTTTCCTGCTCAGGGAAGAAAAATGGCTTACTACCCGGTCATAATTTTCACGGGTTACATAGTTAATCAGTTGGTCTCCGATTAACAGGTGCGCGGGCTGCCCAACAAAATCGCAGTATGCGTTATTGGCAAAAATCATTTTGTAGTCTGGTGATATCCGGGTTACCAGGGCTGGAATATCTTCAGCAATAGTTCTGTACCATTCACGGCTTTCATCAATAATTTTTTCAGCCTGTTTTAATTCAATGGCATTAGAGGTAACAGAGGCAAACGGCAGCAACAGATCTTCTTCGATGATCATTTGTTCTCTTCTGCCAGCCAAAAACACTGTCCCCAGCAGTTGATCATCAATCACAAGAACTATGCCAATGTAGCAGTCGGTCCCGATAGCTTTAGATATGAGTTTGCTTGCAGTTGGGGATAACCTGCCAAATGTCGATTCAACAATAGAATCAGAAATTTTTACCTTGTCATTAACTATATCCTGATACTGGCTGCCGGTAATCCGAACGGACAATCCTGCTAGATTACGCCCTATAATTTTACTGACCAGGGCGCTGTTCTTGTCTGATAAGGTAGTATGCCGGCACTGCAACTCTTGCTCCAGGTGATCATAAATATTTATAAATGCATATTTTGCCCCTACAATTTTTTTCATTTCACTGCAGATGTAGGGAAACAGGTTGTCATATGGCGCCCGCGTTAACCCCGTTGAATAAGTGCTGATTGCCTCCAAAATGTGGCCACTGGAAATATCTTTAGTATTCAACAGGTTGTTATTTTCTTCCATCCGGCAATCTCCATTCCAACGCAAATAGTGGATTACAAAAGAAAAGCGGCGCCCCATGGCACGGTGTAACTGCTCCAGCAGCATGGCGGATCATAACCGGGCAGTTATATCTACTCAAAATATTTACAGGCTGTGCTGCTTAATAAATGACGCTGTTTTGTTAAAGACTATTTCTTTATCATAATCAAGGGTGGCAATATGGTGAGAGTTATTAAGCACAACCAGTTCTTTGCTCTCTGAAGCCAGGGCATCGTAGAATCGCTGCCCATCGTGTTGATTTACCACGTTGTCTTTCCGCGCCGTAAAGATTAATACGGGTTGCTTAATATGGGCAAGGTCTTCCCTGACCAGCGCTGTTAATTTCATCAGTTCATGCACGGCAGGAACTGAATGTTGTTTGTAATTTAGCTCTACTGCATCCGGGTCAAGGATTGAGGGTGGACCGGATGCAATTGTTTTTATAAACCTACCGGCCAGGGGAACAAACCTGAATTTAAAGGAGTCCAACCTGTATGGGCTGCAAATGGTTATAATCCCCTTAACGAGCTTCGGATGCAGACGGGCAAGTCGAAGGCTGATAACCCCGCCCATAGATAATCCGGCAACAAATACTTTGTTACAATGCTCACTGAGTTTTAATAGCTTCTCCTCTGCAGAATCAATCCAATCCTGGTAGCTGCATAGGTGCAGGTCCTCAATCCTGGTAGCATGTCCTTTTAACCTTACAGCTGAAACAGTGATCCCTTCCCGGACAAGAGATTCGCCCATTAACCTGAACACCTGCGGTGTTCCCGCGATGCCATGAATTAAAAGGCAGCCATTTTCTCCAGCTGAGAGAAAAAATGGTTCTGCCCCTTCAATAACAGGGCCTTCAACTAAGCTGTTCATCAGATCACCTAATAAAAAACAGGCTTCTAAAAGCCTGTTAAGATAGCTGAATAGTTATCTTTATTTTTTTCTGTAAGAAAAATAATGGTCATTAATGATAACCGCCATAAATTAATCTTTACTCTTCCGCTTCGTCATAATAAGGATTTTCAACGTTTTTGCCACAATAGCAGCATTCAACACTTTCCTGATCCCTGTCGGCACAGGAGCTGTAAAATTTTTTTTGACAGTACGGACACTCCCACTCAAACAATAAAATCATTCCTCTACTGTTATTGAGGCGTATGTCATGTCATGACGGCTGTTTTAATTATATAACGCTCAACTTAATTTAGCAATTAATTCTAAAATAATTATCGGCCTTTCCAGTGAGGTTCCCGCTTTTCTAAAAATGCTGCTATACCTTCCTGAAAATCTTCAGTTTGTATCAGCCGAGATAGCGCTTCCTGCTCTAACTTTAAGCCTGACTGCATATCTACTTCAATCCCTTTATTTATAGCCAACTTAATTTCTTTCAACCCAAGTGGAGGCTTGGCTGCCAGTTTTGCTGCAAACTCAGAGACAGCTCTATCCAGCTCTTCCTTGCTGACAACAAGATCGACCAGGCCAATTTCCTTTGCTTCCTTTCCATTTATCGTTTCACCGCTATAAATCATCCACTTTGCCCGGGGCACACCAATCCTGCGCGGCAGGCGCTGTGTTCCACCCCAACCGGGCAGCAAGCCACGATTAACTTCAGGCAGCCCGAATTCAGAGGTGTCGGATGAAATAATAAAATCGCAGGCCAGGGCAAGCTCGCACCCTCCACCCAGGGCAAAACCGTTAACCATGGCTATAACCGGCTTCTCGTAAGCAGCAAGCATTTCCACAACCGGTTCAACCGGTGAGGTTTCACTGAGATCCCAACCCGCAGAAAAACAATGTTTTATCTCCTGTCGACCTTCTTTTTCCCGGATTCGGGGGTTTCCGGTAATAATTAAAACCCGGACCTGGTCATCACCGGCAATATCTTCAAGCGCTTCCTTCATTTCCAATCCCAGTGTACTGTTTATTGCGTTCAGCTTATCCGGGCGGTTTAAAATTAACCGGGCAACCTGATCATATTTTTCATAAATAATTGTTTCGTAAGCCATTTCACACCTCATTTTTTCCTTGTTTGATATTTCAGTCATTCTACAGTTATTTCATTTTTCCTGCACAGCCTTCACCTTTTAACGGCGGCCCCGTAAAACCGGCTCTATTCTGCTTTTTAGCGGTTCAGGCACTTTTTTCAGTTCGAAATGATCAATCTTTTTTACCAACGAACTGCTCAGCCTGGTCTCCCGGGCTAATTCAGAAACGGTAAACCCCTTTTTTTTTCTTAATTCTTTTACAGTTTTACTGCCAAATGTTATAAAAAACATCCTCTGCTCCTTTAGATAAACTCTTCCTGGACATGTTCCAGTTCGACTGGATTAAAGGGCCTGAAAGCAAGGGGCTCCCCTTCAAGAGCCGGCAAAGCAGAACCAAATGTTGGCCGCTGCTGATTATAAAAAATACCCAGCGGTATCTTATCTCCCCACTGCCGGGCAAGCTCCATGGCAGAGCTCCAGTCCCCAGGGTTGTCAATGTCCGGGAAATAGACCCTTTTTTTATACCAGCCATATGTATTTACTTTATTGAAAGAAACGCAGGGCTGCAGGATATCTATTAAAGCATATCCTGAAAAATTAATTGCTGCTTTCATAGTTTCTTTCAAATGCTCTTTTTCACCACTGAAGCAGCGGGCTATGAACCCTGCCCCCAGTACAAGAGCCATGGCGAGAGGATTCAGGGCCGGCAGTATTACTCCACTAACCTGCACACCTGTCTTCATACCCTGATCGCTTGTCGGGCTGGCCTGCCCCTTTGTCAACCCGTATACCTGGTTGTTATGAACAAAGTGGGCAATATTTATATTGCGCCGTACATTATGAATGAAGTGATTGCCTCCTTCTCCATAGCTGTCGCCATCGCCTGATTCTACAATAATCTTCAGGTTTTTATTTGCCACTCCGGCACCCAGCGCCGGTGAAATTGCCCTGCCATGCAAACCATTAAACCCATTCGCCCTGATGTAGTGAGGCGTTTTAGCTGCCTGGCCAATACCGGAACAGATTAGGAGGTTTGTCGGATCTATTTCAAGTTCAGACAGGGCATCAGCCAGGGCTTCCCTGATTGGGAAATTACCACAACCAGGACACCAGGCCGGTTCATTGATTAGATAATCCTTAGCTTGCATCATTTTTCTCCACCTCCGCTACTATTTCATCAGGCAGAAAAGGTCTGCCGTCATATTTTAAGATAGAACCGGTAATCTCAATACCTGTTTCCCGTTTAATCAGTGAAGCAAGCTGTCCAGTAGCATTATTCTCCACACAATATGCTGCTGCAACGTTGGGAAGCAGCTCATTCAAACGTTTGCAGGGCAGCGGCCAAAGATCAGAGAAATGCAACATGGCAACCTTTTTGCCAACCGCAAGGAGCGCATCAACAGCTTCGCGCAATACCCCGTAATTAGAACCCCAACCGATTAGCAGCAAGTTTGGCTGCGGATCACCGTACAAATCAGGTTCATCCATCTCACCGGCCAGGGCCTCTAACTTACGCATCCTCTTCTCAAGCATCAGGTTTCTTGTTTCTCCATCTTCAATAATGTTTCCATTTTCATCGTGTTCATCACTATCAACCAGGATTGTTTCACCTTCATGTTTGCCAGGTATAATCCTTGGCGATATGCCATTTTCAGTAAAACGGTAACGTTTATAGGGTTTTTCGAACTCTCCATCTTCAGCCAGGTAACGATTATAGTTTAGCCTGTTGAAATCGAAGGGTTCGATAGAACGATGGGTGTCGGCAAAATTTTGATCAGAGAGGAATATCACCGGAATCTGAAAACGATCGGCCAGTTCAAAAGCTTTATTAAGACGGTAAAAAGCATCTTCCTGCGACGTTGCGCTAAGTACCGCCCTGGGGAATTCGCCATGTCCGCCGTGAATCACAAATTCCAAATCCCCCTGTTCAGTCCTGGTAGGTAAACCGGTTGCAGGTCCGGGCCTCATGGCAACAATCACGACCAGTGGAGTTTCTATCATGCCGGTCAGCGACAG
>SKWE01000261.1 GCA_007129055.1 Syntrophomonadaceae bacterium | reverse complement strand
CAGGTGAGAAGGACATTTCAGCATTGAAGAGAATTAAAAGCGGTAGGTAAAACTAAATTTACTCGGAGGTGACATAATGATCGGTTTAGTAGCAGTAATAAAAGTTAAGCCCGGTAACGAAAAGCAAGTAGCTGAAGCGGCCCGTAGAATGGCTGATAATGTGAAAGAGAAAGAGAAGGAGTGTCTGCTCTACGATCCATTTACCGCTGAAGATGATCCAACAAAAATCTATATTCTTGAGAAATATACCAGCAGGGGAGCCCTGGATGAACACCGTAAATATGCTCATTACCAGGAATTCAGGGAAGCAATAAAAGATGCTGTTGAAGGTCCCCCTGAGGTAACACTGCTTGACTTCATTGGTTAGCGAACCTGGTGGAAGCACTATTTCCTGTCCGGGCGCGCTGCAGGTCCCAGTTCCAGGTTGTTGATCAGGCTGCCGATTCTGCCAAAGCAGCCTTTTCTCTTGATCGGCATGCGGTTAAGTGCGAATTCCTTCACTGTTTACTGGATAGATTAAAAACTGCTTTTACCGAACGAACACCTGGGAAAGAAGCAGGTTTCACAACGCCGGCAGAGGCCTCCATGTCCCAGGGCCGCTATTTCTGATGCGGTTACTTTTTCGCCGGTCAGCAGGCGGGGCAGCAGGATATCGAGAACAGTATTTTGAAAGAACATGGCACAGGCAGGGAGGCCGATAATTGGAATATCTCCCCGGTATGCCAGCAGGAACATGGCTCCCGGTAGCGCGGGAGCGCCGTACTTAATGATTTCTGCCCCGCTATCTTTAATGGCTGTTGGTGTGACATCATCCGGGTCAACAGACATGCCCCCGGTAGTTACTACCATGTCACAGCCTTCAGCCAACAGCTGGTCAATTTTTGATGAAATTTCCTGCACATTGTCTCCGGCGAAATAAACCAAAGGTTTTTCCTGGCCGTAGTATCGGGTTTTCTCTTCCAGGACGGGAGCAAAACCATCTTTAATTCTTCCTTCGGCAATTTCCATTCCCGTAATAATTGCCCCTATTTTATATTTTTTATAAGGGATCACCTGCAGCGGCGCATCTCCTTCGGAGCAAATTTTTTCAACTTCACCCAGGGTTTCTTCTTTAACAACCAGCGGAATTACTTTTGCCCCGGCAACCTTTTCGCCTTCTGCGAGGGGTGAGTTGTTATGCAGGGTAGCCACTATAACATCCTCTATTGAGTTCAGGCGGTGCAGTCTTTCTATATCAACCTTAAACAGGCCGGGATGCTCAGCTGTTAAGTCCAGGCGCCCTTCAGCCGGCTTGCCCACATGCAGCCCCCTACCGGCAAGCGCTTCGGCAAGTCTTATTCCCGCGTCATCTTCATGTAGTTCTCCTTCTTCAAGCTGCAGGGTATAGACATGTTTTTTCCCTATATCAAGTAACGTATTAATGTCTTCAGGGCGGATGCGGTGCCCTTTTTTGAAAAGCGCTCCCTTGAATTGGCCCTTTTCTATTTTTGTAATATCGTGACATATTAATTTGCCAACTGCTTTTTCTGTTTCAATAATTATTTTGATCAATAGGATGCACCTTCTTAAAATAAAGTTATTTCAATTATACTGCTCCTTTTTAATAACTGCCAGTGTTGTTCAGATATATTTAAAAGGCTTTTCCATACCCTACTGCTATAGTAAAAATCCATAAAATGGTTAAGATGTCAACCAAAATTAACAATATTCCATACATGTTCTATTTTTGGCAGGATTAATAGAAAATTTAACGAATTATACTTTTATTATCAGGCTGCCCGGTAGGGCTGTTTAACTAAATATAAGGATCTATTCTAACCGGGAAGCAGACAAAAAAGGGGACAGGAAAAAATATGTGGACTTACGAAAAACCTGATAACTTAGTTGAATGGTGGATCGAAAGCGAAAAAAAGTTTAGCGGTAATGTTTTATTCTGGGCTCATGATGGACAGGGAGGGTTAAATTCCATAACCTACGGCGAAATTGGCAAAAGAATTGCCAATGCCCGTGGCGGCCTTGCCAGTCTGGGGATTGGGGAAGGTGATGCAGTTGGGATCATATCCCCGAACCGTCCGGAGTGGGCAGTTCTTGCTTTTGCCACTTACGGCAGGAATGGGCGCTATATTCCAATGTATGAAAAAGAGTTATTGCAAACCTGGAAATATATTATCAGGGATAGCGCGGTTAAATTTCTTCTGGTATCCACCCCGGAAATATATGAACAGGTCAAGGATTTCTCTTCTGATATCCCCAGCCTGGAAAACATTTATATTATGGATAGTGAAGCAGAAAACAGCCTTGCCGCCCTGGAGAAAATGGGAGAAGAGTCACCCGTGGAACCCATAATTCCGGGTTATGATGATGTGGCAGTTTTAATCTACACTTCGGGAACGACTGCTGAACCGAAAGGTGTACTGCTTACCCACGGTAACCTCACCTACTGCTCGCGTGCGGGATACAGGATTTATCCGGAGTTGAATCAAAGCCAGGTTGGCATCTCAATGCTGCCCTGGGCTCATTCATATGCTTTAAGCGGCGAGTTGAATAACTGGATACAGTTTGGCGGTTCGCTTGGCTTCATGCGTGATGTGACCACTCTTGCCGATGATCTGAAAATTGTCAAACCCACTTACCTGATATCTGTTCCGCGTGTCTTCAACAAGATTTACGATGGCAT
>SKWE01000267.1 GCA_007129055.1 Syntrophomonadaceae bacterium | reverse complement strand
GCCGGTTTGGACTGTCTCGGTAATGGGTGAGCCGATAAGTAATGTCTGGTTTGAGCTGCTGGTTGCAACTGCCATAACCCTGGCTTTGATACCGCTGATTTTGCTGCTCAAGAAGAGGGTATTGACTTAATTTAGAGTTAGAATACCTGGTGGATCAAGCAGCGCCACGGAGACAGTTTGAGTTTCCCTGAATCGTTACGAAGATCGAAGGAAACACAATGGAACGAACAGCGCAGATTAATTGACAAGCTTCCCCTGACATGTTAGTACTTCTAAGAGGTCTGGATTATTTCAGTTTTAAAGCGCTGGAGGTGTTTTTTTTGGAAGGAAAAGTAAAGGTTTTTACCGGAACTGGTGATTATATAGCCTCGCAGGAACTGCAGAACAGTGTAAACGTTGCAGTTGCCCTACAGCGGCCCCTTTTAATCAAGGGTGAACCGGGTACCGGAAAAACCATGCTGGCCCAGAGTATTGCCGAAGGGCTAAAAAAAGAGCTGCTAATCTGGAACATAAAATCGACAACAAAGGCCAGGGATGGACTTTACATATACGATACGGTTCAGCGCCTTTATGACAGCCAATTCGGGGATCATGACGTAGCTGATATCAGCCATTACATAAAGCTGGGCAGGTTGGGCGAATCATTTGCCGCACAGGAGCAGGTAGTGATCTTAATTGATGAAATAGATAAAGCTGATATCGAGTTTCCAAATGATCTGTTGTGGGAGCTGGATATTATGAGTTTTTATATTCCTGAAACCAGGAAAACGGTGAAAGCCCGCCACCGGCCGATAGTAGTAATTACAAGCAATGCGGAAAAAGAACTGCCGGACGCCTTCCTGCGCCGCTGTATTTTTCATTATATTGCCTTTCCCGATGCGGAAATGATGACAGAAATTGTGAAAGTTCACTATCCGGAGCTGGAACTCAGGCTGCTTAACGAAGCGCTTGAAGCATTTTACTGGCTTCGCTCTGTTGGTGGTCTTCAGAAGAAGCCCAGCACCAGTGAACTTTTAGACTGGGTGCAGGCCCTGACCACTGGTGGAATAAAACCGGAACAGATTATGAAAGAGCTGCCCTTCCTGGGAGTACTGATTAAAAAAGATCAGGATTTTAAAACTGTTTTGCAGCGCCTGCACAGCGACGGTAAAGAAGTAAAACCGCTGGCGGGAATACCGCGCAGCTGGTAAACGGGGGAAGGCGGTAATAGTTAAGCTTCATGTTTATCAATTTTTTCTACCAGCTTAAAGCATACGGGGTTCCCGTATCAATTACAGAATGGATGCTTTTAATGGAAGCGCTGGGCCGGGGGATGGCTTTATCCAGCCTGACCGGTTTTTATTACCTGGCCCGTGCTGTACTTGTAAAGAGCGAAACGCACTACGACCGCTTTGATATGGCCTTCTACAGCTATTTTAAGAATATAGAGACGCCGCTTGAGCTGACTGAAAAGATTTTACAATGGCTTGAAAATGCTTTGCCTCCCAAAAAACTTTCTGACCAGGAACGCAGGCTTTTTGAGGAGTTTGACTTAGATGAACTCAGACGCCGGCTTGAACAGCGCCTAAATGAGCAGCAGGATGAACATCACGGTGGTAACAGGTGGATTGGAACGGGTGGAACTTCACCTTTCGGACATTCAGGCCAGCATCCGGCAGGGGTCCGGATTGGCGGTGAATCGCTGAACAGGTCGGCCGTGCAGGTTGCCGCACAGCGCAATTTCCGGGGTTACCGGGCTAACGTGATTATCGGGGTCAGGCAGTTTGAAATGGCCCTGCGTAAGCTGCGCCATTTAAGCAGTAAAGTTGAGGGCCCCCGCGATGAACTCGACCTGGATGAAACTATCCGGGAAACGGGTGATAAAGGCGGGCTTTTGCAGCTGGTATGGGACAGGAGTAAAAAGAATACTATTAAAGTAGCCCTGCTGATGGATTCTGGCGGCTCCATGGAGCCTTACAGCAGGTTATGCAGCCAGTTGTTTACAGCTATGAACCGCGCCAGCCATTTTAAAGATTTGCGCTTTTTCTATTTTCATAACTGCATTTACCAGCATATCTACACTGAACCGAACTGCTTCATGCGTAGCTCCATGCTCACTGAAGATTTTTTACGTTTGCTTGGACCTGAATATAAAGTTATTATATTGGGTGATGCCAGCATGGCTCCCAGCGAACTAACGATGCCCGGAGGGGCTATAGATTACAGCTATAGTAATGATGAACCGGGGATTACCTGGTTAGAGCGGATCGCGAAACATTTTAACCATAGCGTCTGGCTTAACCCCATACCGAATACATTCTGGGAGAGGGGAATGGGTAATTATACTATCAATGTTATACGCCGTATTTTCCCCATGTATGAGCTTTCCGTGGAGGGGTTGGAAGGGGCAATCAAAAAACTGAAGGGACCGAAGCTAATATGACGAAAAAGTTAAACACACTATTATTTGCAGCAATTGGCGGCTCTATTTTTGCCATGCATTTTGGCGGCTCCTGCATGCTGTGGCCGGTTACCTGGGGGCAGCAGAGCGGGAGTGCGGTATTTATAGCCTATGGCGGCATTTTCATTTCGGCAATTATATTTCCCTGGCTTGCCTACCTGGCTGTGGCCAGGGAAGGAACCCTGTTTACCATTGCTTCAAATTCAGTAAACAAAACTTTCGGACAGATTTTTGGCGG
>SKWE01000205.1 GCA_007129055.1 Syntrophomonadaceae bacterium | reverse complement strand
GGGCGAAATTTACTACAGTTAGATTTTTTTCAGGATCAAAGGGTAAAAATTATTGTTTCTGCAATTTGGGACAGTCTAGGCAAGGAAGAGTTACTGAGCGCAGAAAAACTGATAAACAGATTTTCTGATCAAGAAGTATCAAACATTATATCGAAAGCAGCAACTGATCCTGCTTTGCAGGATTTACCTGATCAAACAGCGAAGCGAATGGCAGATGATTGTATTAAAAAGATATACCAGGCCTGGGCCAAGAAAAAGCAACTTGAATTGCAGAAAAAGATTAAAGAGCTTGAAGCTCATGGAGATTTCAAGGAACTCGAAATCTTATTAAAAGAACATCAACAATTACTTTTAAATAAAGACGGCATCTCTAACCGTTAAGGAGAAGGAGGGGATTTCAATGGCTAAGGATTTAGAGAAAACGATTTCACTTGAAGATGCACAGCAAGAGCTTGTTGAGCGTGGTAAAACCAAAGGCTCTATTAGCTATAAAGTGATCATTGAAACCCTGCAACCATACGAGTTATCAGTGGAAGCTTTGGACAACTTTTATGATAAGCTGGCACAGCATGGTATAGAGATTACTGATGATAGTGCAGCTGATCTGCAAAGTGATTCTGACGATAGTAGTGATACAGGGGATGATAGCAAACCAAGTGGAGAAGACTTGTTATCAGTTCCCGACGGAGTTACAGTAAATGATCCTGTCAGGATGTACCTTAAGGAAATAGGTAAAATACCGCTGTTAACTTCAGAAGAAGAGGTTATGTTGGCTAAAGCAATTGAAGAGAATGACGAAGATGCGCGCCGACGCCTGGCCGAAGCCAATCTGCGCCTGGTGGTCAGTATTGCTAAAAAATATGTTGGCAGGGGGATGCTCTTCCTCGATTTAATCCAGGAAGGAAACCTGGGGCTGATCAAGGCAGTAGAAAAGTTTGATTACAGAAAAGGTTATAAGTTTAGTACTTATGCAACCTGGTGGATTAGGCAGGCTATAACAAGAGCTATCGCTGATCAGGCAAGAACAATCCGTATCCCTGTTCACATGGTAGAAACTATAAATAAGTTGATTCGTATATCACGGCAATTAGTCCAGGAGCTTGGCCGGGAACCTCTTCCTGAAGAAATTGCTGCGGAAATGGGTATTACTGAAGATCGGGTAAGAGAGATATTAAAAATAGCCCAGGAGCCGGTTTCTTTGGAAACTCCAATTGGAGAGGAAGATGACAGCCATTTAGGAGATTTTATTGAGGATCATGAAGCCCAGGCGCCGGCTGATGCCGCTGCATTTGAACTGCTTAAAGAGCAGTTGGAAGATGTTCTTGATACTCTTTCTGCCCGTGAGGAAAAAGTTTTACGTTTACGGTTTGGCCTGGATGACGGTCGTTCAAGAACCTTGGAAGAAGTCGGTCAATACTTCGGGGTAACCAGGGAACGCATTCGTCAGATAGAGGCTAAAGCGCTTCGTAAACTACGCCACCCAATGCGCAGCAAGCGTCTGCGTGACTACCTGGAGTAGGCCAGTTTTTTTGCTAAGAGTACTTGACGGTTTTACCAGCTTTCAGTATAATACTAATGCCAGTAATGCTCCTCAGTAGCTCAATGGCAGAGCGACCGGCTGTTAACCGGTAGGTTGTAGGTTCGAGTCCTACCTGGGGAGCCAATTTTATAAACTTTGGTAAAGCAATATATGAACGGATAAAAAAAGAGCAGGCCTTTTTTCAGGGTTCTGCTCTTTCTTAATGGTTCAGAAATATTTTTTAGCCGGCCTGCTTTTCTTTCTTCCAGTCACAGCGGTTTCTTTTCGAACAGAAATCACAGGGAACGACACTGTTACTCAATTCTTTGCCACGGGGGATAACAAAAGAAACTGATTTCCTGGGCAGCATCAGGCAGCTTTCTGTTAATTTCATCCCTATTTTTTCAGCGGGCAGGATAGAAAAAACCTGGCGCTGCTGCTCTATCGGCCAGCCTTCCTGGCCGGGTTGTGCTCGCATTCCCAAAGACAGATTGAGTTCGCAGGTTTCTTTGCTGATTATATCTTCAACTGCTTTTGAAACGCAGCCTATCGCAGCGATTCCTGCTCCATCTAGAGTGACTGCGGCTAACGGATTTTCATTCATCAATTCTTCTACTTTTTTTTCAAGGGTTTCACCGATAGTGCATACAGCCAGGTAGAGATGTTCGGCTCCCGCGAAGGCTTTCCCAACCAGGGAACCTTCAAAACTTCCCCCTACGAAATCAATTTTTCGATGCTCGAAGTTTTTTACTTCAAGCAGTGTATACATAGCAGCAGGTTCAACTAAGCTCATAGCTTCTGCCAAAATTGATTCGGCTGTGTTAACAAGTCTTTCTGATGCTCTTTCAGGGTCAATGCCCTGTCCTTTTAATACATCTGTTGCTGTAATTTCAATATCAAATTTGTCTACAATCTCATACATTAGGTATACCTCCATTTTCTCTCGCCTTTTTTTATTTTAACCTTTCGCCAGGTTCTTGACAAGAATAAAGGGGGTGTGTTATATTCATATAGCTGTAGGAAACAGTGCTCTATAAAGGCCGCGATATTAAACATTGCGGGCCCATAGCTCAGCTGGCAGAGCTACCGGCTCATAACCGGTTGGTCCCAGGTTCGAGCCCTGGTGGGCCCACCAAATCCCGGCCCCTTCGTCTAATCGGTTAGGACACCAGCCT
>SKWE01000066.1 GCA_007129055.1 Syntrophomonadaceae bacterium | reverse complement strand
ATTTTAAATGCAGGTTGGCCCAATCCCTTTTTTGATGATTTTCCCGTAATTGCATCTGAACCTTATGCCCACTTTGAAACCGTAGTTTTTAAAAAATGCGAGAACGGTGAGAAGCCCGGGTCCGTTACCCTGAACAGTCTGAAAGGGAAAAAAGTAGGGGTAAAAAAAGCGGGCCTGGGGGTAGCTGCCCTTAAGGCGGCAGGAGTGTTTACCGTGGAATATGAAAATGATGCTTTAAGTTTTCTTGACCATTTTTGGGATAACACTGAATATGTTATTGCAGAAATAAAAGTTGGAGAGCGGTTAAGCATTGACTATTTTCATGGATTGTTTGTAGTGGCAAGTGAGCCCATAGAGAAAAAAGACGTTGTCTGCCTCGCCCATTCAGGCAGCCGCAGGTTGTTGTCCCGTGTTAATGAGCAAATCAGCGGCATGAAGAGGGCCGGCACCCTTTCTTAGCCAGCCCTTTTTATAGCCAAAGTTTTGCTGTAATGTTAATGATTACTTTATTATGCAACAGGCTTAAAAGAGGTTTTTTGATTGTCAGTTATCTGAAACTTGTGGAAGCAAAAAATTTGTTACTATTTGAAAACTCTTTGAAAATTCTCCATATACCTTGCTTTTAATCGAAAACTATGATAGTGTGTAGTTCACATAACTACCTGTTGAACAGGCATTTTAGGAGGTAATTATTTAATGCAGGGTAAGGTAAAGTGGTTTAACCCTGAAAAGGGATATGGCTTCATTGAAGTCGAGGGCGACAAAGATGTATTTGTACATTACTCTGAGATTCAGGAAGAAGGTTTTAAAACGCTTGAAGAAGGCCAGGCTGTTGAATTCGAAGTAGTCGAAGGAAACCGCGGGCCACAGGC
This sequence comes from Syntrophomonadaceae bacterium, assembly GCA_007129055.1. GTDB lineage: Bacteria > Bacillota > Dethiobacteria > DTU022 > DTU022 > SLQM01. The sequence goes on along the minus strand of SKWE01000066.1, from coordinate 1,837 downwards.
CGCTAACGTGGTTAAAATATAGAGCATTTATTTAATAAGTTTCTTTTTTTAAAGCCGGCGAAAATCGCCGGCTTTTGTTGTGGCTCATTTAAAGTAGTAACTCATTTAAAGCTGTTGACATTACAGGTTGAAGATGTTATTCTTTTTTTTGTGATACCTTAGTCAATTAGTCGGAATTAAAGGAGTATGAAAGATTTTGAAGCTTTCTGCTAAAGTTGAGTATGGAGTAAGAGCGATGGCTATGCTCGCAATCCACTATCAGGCCGGTCCCCTTCCATTAAGTAAAATATCTGAACAGGAAAAAATATCGCTCAACTTTTTGGAGCAGATATTTCCTGATTTAAGGCGTTCAGGCCTGGTAGAAAGTGTCCGGGGCGCGCATGGTGGTTACATGCTATCAAGTGCACCGGAGACAATCCGGGTTGGAGATATAGTCAGGGCGGTTGAAGGCCCCATAACTCCAGTAAATTGTCTTTCTGAAAATAAATCTGAAGTGCGGTGCCATCGCGAAGGTGACTGCCTGACCAGGAAAGTATGGGAACGCTTGCGGGATCGTATTAATGATGTGCTTGACGATGTATTTTTAAATGAATTGGTAGAATAGCATAGCATTTATTAGTAGAGTAGGGAGGAAAGATTTATGAGCAAAAAAAATGTTTACATGGATCATGGCGCTACAACCCCTGTCCGACAGGAAGCCCTGGAAGCGATGCTGCCATTTTTTACTGAACTGTACGGCAATCCTTCCAGCCTGCATGCCCAGGGCAGGGATGTTCGTAAGGCATTTGAAGAAGCCCGCAGAATAACCGCTGCTTCATTGGGTGCAGAACCGGATGAAATCTACTTTACTTCCGGTGGGACAGAGTCTAACAATATCGCCTTGCGTGGAGCAGCCAAAAAGCAGGGTTCAGGCCATATCATTACTTCAAGTATTGAGCATCATGCTGTTCTGGATGTTTGTAAAGATCTTGAAAAGCAGGGATTTACAGTTACCTACCTGCCTGTCGATCAATTCGGGCTGGTCAGCTTAGAAGATGTTGAAGCTTCAATTAAGCCTGATACCTTTATGATTTCTGTAATGGCGGCCAATAACGAAGTAGGAACAGTGCAGCCCGTATCTGAAATAGGTGAGCTGGCTGCCAAACATGGAATTCTTTTTCATACCGACGCTGTACAGGTCGTTGGGCAAATTCCGCTGAATCTAAAAGAACTGAACGTTGATTTTCTTTCCCTGTCGGCCCACAAGTTTAACGGGCCCAAAGGTATTGGCGCTTTATATAAGCGCAAAGGGGTGAAAATTGATCCTTTATACCATGGCGGCGGACAGGAGCGTAAACTGCGTCCGGGAACGGAGAATGTTCCAGGTGTGGTAGGCTTAAGTAAGGCGCTTGAACTGGCTGTTGGGGAGCTGCCTCAAAAAGCTGATGCCCTGGAGAAACTGAGGGACAGGTTAATAGAAGGTTTGATGGAGATAGATGATGTGTTATTAAACGGTCATCGTGAAAAACGGTTGCCTGGAAATATAAATGTAAGTTTTCAATACATTGAGGGAGAATCGGTCCTGCTGAGCCTTGATTTACAAGGAGTTGCAGCCTCAAGCGGATCAGCCTGTTCATCTGGATCACTTGATCCTTCCCATGTTTTATCTGCCATCGGTTTAGATCATCAGACTGCACACGGTTCTATTCGCTTTAGCCTTGGCAGGGGCAATACAGTGGAAGATATAGACTATGTACTGGATATTATGCCGCCGATTGTAGAAAGGTTGCGCCAGATGTCTCCTGTTCGTAAAGAAGGCGGTTGAGAGGAGCAGCAAAATGTATAATGAAAAAGTAGT
>SKWE01000217.1 GCA_007129055.1 Syntrophomonadaceae bacterium | reverse complement strand
TCTTCTTTTTTTAATTTCAAGTAGATCAGTCCTTGTTTTTTATTAAGCAGGGTGGCTGCGACCTGCTTTAACTATTATAAATTGTTAGCTCTCTTTAGTAAATTCCTGTGCAACAAATTCAAGAAATTTTTGAGCTGCCGGGCCTAACACCCTTTTATGATGATAAAGCATATATAGCTGACGATCCAGGTTTAAATCGCTGATAGCAAATGATTCTAGCTCGCCTGAGCGGCACATATCTTCAATAGAAAGTTTTGATACGACTGCAACCCCTAAACCTTCTTTAACCGCCTGCTTTATCCCTTCCATACTGTTAAAAAAAGTGATTCCTTTAAAGCAGCCAAGCTCATAACCTGCTTTAGCCAGGCTTTTTTCAAGCAGCTGTCGAGTTGCACTGCCTTTTTCCCTTAAGATCAAATGATGGGATAAAAGCTCTTCCACAGGAACACCCTCACCGTATTTTGGCTTATCAATTAGTCCACAGGGAGCACAAAGCATAAGTTTATCATCGACTAAAGGCAGGTATTTTAGCCGGTCGTCTTTTTTAACCAGGCCTACCATGCCAATATCATAGCTGTAGTTTAAAATTCCTTCCAGCACGGCGCTTGTATCCAGTATGTTTACATTAAAATCTATTTCAGTGCATTCTTTTTTGAAGCGAGCTAAAATACGTGGAAGCAGGTAGGTTCCGGGAACTGTGCTGGCACCAATGTATACAAGGCCTGTTGCTTCTTCCCTTTTACCGCTCAGTGTCTCCCGGCATTCATCCTGCAGGTTGACAATTGACTGGGCATAGTCAAGAAAAACCCTTCCGGCCTCTGTAAGCACCGGTTCACGGGCTTTTGATCGATCGAAAAGTAAAACGCCGAGCTCTTCTTCAAGCGCTTTAATTCTAACACTGACGGAGGGTTGACTGATAAACATTTTCTCCCCTGCTTCAGAAAAACTTTTCAGGGAAGCAACATTTAAGAACGCCCTGATCTGATCAAAATCCATTTTTATCCCCTCTTCCCTGTCTTCCCAGGTTATGAGGCCAGACGCGGCCTGGTTTGCCAAGCTTCAGTAACCTTTTTCATTATACTTTTTATATCAAGACCCGTCCACGTTCTAATTGCTTTGATTAAGTAAGCTAATAGATACTTTGCGACTTATTAGAACTCTGTATTTAATGAGTAATAGCAGTTCTATATAATTAAACCGGTCTTAATCCATATACTATTTTTTTGAAGGAGGATGATTATGCGAGATCGTTTGTTCATCATTGTGGCAGGGGCTGCTGTCGGCCTACTGGCAGTTATTCTTGTCATGCAGGGCAACCCGGTAAATATGGGCTTCTGTATCGCCTGCTTTGTCAGGGATATAACCGGAGCCCTTGGCCTGCACAGGGCAGGGGTAGTGCAGTACCTGCGCCCCGAAGTTATTGGCCTGGTACTTGGCGCATTTGCCACAGCTTTCTACGTAAAAGAGTTCAGGGCTACTGGCGGTTCAAGCCCAGTTTTACGCTTTATCCTCGGTATGCTGATGATGGCAGGTGCGCTTATCTTTTTAGGCTGCCCGCTGCGCATGGTTTTGCGCCTGGCCGGTGGCGACCTCAATGCCTTGATCGCCCTGCCAGGATATGTTGTTGGTGTTTGGCTGGGAACCTATTTCCTGCGCAGGGGCTATACCCTGGGTAGAAGCCAGGAGCAATCTGTTGTTAGCGGTTATGCCGGACCTTTTTTGGCTATTGTTTTACTTATTCTTCTAATTGCCGCACCGGCATTCATTTTCTTCAGCGAAGAAGGCCCCGGTTCAATGGCAGCGCCGGTTGCCCTAACCCTGGGTGCCGGACTGTTGGTTGGTGTATTGGCCCAGAGAACCCGTCTTTGCACAATGGGTGCAATCCGGGATATTATTCTTTTTAAAGATTTCCACCTCTTTTATGGTTTCGCTGCTATTTTTGTGGTTGCGTTGGTTGGCAACCTTTTCACCGGCTATTTCAATCCAGGCATGGAAGGACAGCCTGTTGCCCATGTTGATTCGCTGTGGAATTTTCTTGGTATGACAGTTGTAGGTTTTGCCGCTGTTCTTGCCGGCGGGTGCCCCATGCGCCAGTTGATATTAACCGGTGAGGGACAGGGCGATGCCCTGATTACAGTATTCGGGATGATGGCAGGGGCTGCCTTTATGCACAATTTTGGTTTGGCGGGAAGCCCCGCCGGTGTATCACCGGCAGGGCAGTGGATAGTTATTATATCACTTGCCGTTTTATTTGTAATCGGCTTCGGAAATATTAAGGCACGTGCATCAGCAGGCAAGGGTAAAATAGCTAAAGCATCGTAGCCAGTTATAAATTGAGTATATTACTGAATTGACTTAAAAGTTATTTAAGATAAAATAGACTTGTTGTGGGAGGTTTTAAGATGGCTGGTGTAGTAGACTGCAGGGGTTTATCCTGCCCCGAACCGGTAATAGAAGCAAGACAGGCTTTGCAGCAGGCCTCGGGCGGATCAGTTACCGTTGTAGTGAGTAATGCTGTAGCTAGAGATAATGTGACCCGCGCTGCCAATTCGATGGGCTGGCAGGTTAACGTTGAAGAAGACGGCGAAGATTTCAAACTAAGTATAACAAAATAGCTTTAATCTGCGGGCAGGGCTTCATGCCCTGCCCTTTTTAATTTGTGTGCCGGAAGGGGTATTAATGGCTTACAGTTGTTACATTACATTTCCAACCACTTATTTTGCAATCAGGGCAGAAAGCCTGTTAAAAAAGGAAGCTTATTCTTTTAAGATGGTTCCTGTGCCGCGCAGCATCAGCTCAAGCTGCGGCACTGCCCTGCGCTGTGAATGCAAGGATCTTTCCGCGTTAAAAGAATTCCTGCTTCAAAACGAACTTGAGCTGGAAGCCTATTATAAACTGGAAGAAATTGGACTGCGTGTTCCCAATGTAGAGGAGTTGCATTTTGATGAATGATCAGTGCCTTAAAAACGGTAACAATTTAAACCTATATTTTGATAATGCAGCTACGTCGTGGCCTAAACCTGAAACTGTCTACAAAGCCCCTGAAGCCCAGATGCGTCAGGCCTGCGGCAATCCCGGAAGATCGGGTCATACCCGGACCCTTGAAACAGACCGTTTATTATACACTGTAAGAGAAGCTGTAGCCGGCCTGTTTAATGTTAAAAACCCGGCCAGGATAGTATTCACTCTTAATGCAACTGACGCCTTAAACATTGCGATAAAAGGCATCCTTAAGCCTGGAGATCACGTGTTGCATACGGCCATTGATCATAATTCAGTTTTACGCCCCCTTGGGAAATTGCGTCGTAACGGAATTGTAAGCGTGGATACGGTCCCCTGCGATCTGGAAGGTTGTCCCGATATTGACTTTCTTTCTACTGCCTTCAGGGCTAATACCTGCCTGCTGATTATTAACCATGCCTCAAATGTAACCGGAACTATCGCGCCCCTGGAAGAAATGGTCAGGATGGCTCACGGTCACGGGGTTAATGTCCTGGTGGACGCCGCCCAGACTGCCGGTTCAATTGCCATAGATGCCGAGAGTATCGGAATAGATATGCTGGCCTTTACAGGCCATAAGGGTTTGCTGGGCCCTACCGGGACGGGAGGTTTATATGTCCGGGAAGGAATATATTTAGATTCCTTAAGGGAGGGTGGCACGGGCAGCCAGTCAGAGATGGATATTCACCCTGAATCGATGCCGGAAAGACTGGAAGCAGGAACGCTAAACAGTTCAGGACTGGCCGGACTGCTTGAAGGGATCAGGTTTATAGAAAATACAGGTATAACAAATATCAGGGAAGATGAAATTGAAATCCGCAAATATCTCTATAACGCCATAAAAGATATAGATGGAATTAAGCTATACGGTCCTGAAGAAAGTGAAAAGTGTTCCTGCCTGGTATCTTTCACCATAGATAATGCTGACAGCGGTGAAGTTGGCTATATCCTGGAAAGCAGCTATGGCATATTGTGCCGAACGGGCCTGCACTGTGCCCCACTGGCGCATAAGGCTTTTAATACATTTCCGGCAGGAACTGTACGCTTAAGCCCGGGCTTCTTTACCGGTAAAACCGATATTGATTACCTGGTTAATGCACTTCAGGAAATCAAGAGTTTAACTTAATTTTCCAGGGAGGTAGTGATTATGAAAATTATTGATTGCCGTGGTTTAAACTGCCCCGAACCTGTTTTGCGCACTAAAAAAGCTCTCTCAGAAAATCCGGGGAAAGATATTACTGTTACTGTAGACAACGAAACGGCCAGGGAAAATGTACTGAGGTTTGCCAGGAACCAGGGAAGAAAAGCTGAGTGGAAAGAAAATAAAGGTCTTTTTAACATTTCCATATCTGCGGTTGACGGAGATGAAACACAAGAGATAGAAGAGATAGTTACTGCCAGGCCTGGTGATTTTCCTGTCCTGTTTTTTTCTAATGATGAGCTGGGAAGCGGCAGCAGAGAACTCGGCGAGATGTTAATGCGTAATTTTATATATACCCTGACAAAAAGAGATACACTTCCAAAAGCGCTTGTATTTATGAATTCCGGGGTGAAGCTATGCGTAGAGGGTTCTGCAGCAATTGAAGAACTTCAGTTTTTTGAGAACAAAGATATTACAATTTTAGTCTGCGGAACCTGCCTTGATTACTACGAATTAAAAGATAAACTCCGGGTGGGCCAGGTTAGCAATATGTATGATATAGCTGATTTGCTGTTGGATGCTGAACGTGTTTTAACCTTCTAGCAGATTATAATTATTGAAGTAATTATTTCATGTTTATAAGGCTCGCATAAGGATAACATTTTATTGCCGGGAGCACCATTTAGAAAGGGGAACCCATTTACATGGGTTCCCCTTTATTTGCTGTTAGCGAAAATTACTTACTTAGCGCCCTCTTTCGCTAACTGTCTTCGTTCAAGTACTCTACGAACCCTGCTTTTTGGAAGCATTGGTTCTATCTTTTCAGGAACCAGTCCATGAGGCATGAAGAGGATAACGATAATAATTACCGCGCCAAGGAGTGTGAACTCCAACCATAACGGATCGATCCCAAATACAGTTAGGAATCCAAACCACTGGTAGCGGAAAATAACAATCATCGTCCTTAAAATGGAGAGAAGGAACACACCGAGCAATACACCGATGTTGCTCCCAATACCACCGAGCATCATAAAGGCCCATGGCCAGAAAGTAAAGGTGAGCCTGGTAAAACCGATCGATGCCACAGAACTAACATAGAGCACGTACAGACCGCCACCGAGAGCAGCAATTGCCGCCCCGATTACAAGGCTCTGGGTTCTGACGCTAACGATATTCTTACCGGCAGCACCGGCAGATACGTCGTTGTCCCTGATCATTCTAAGTGAACGGCCAAAAGGTGATTTTGTCAACTTTTGCAGGTATAAAAAGACAAGAAATGCAATTACGAAAATAACCAGCACGATAATCGTAAATCTCATCCCACCGAAAATACGGAACGGATCGGGAACATTAACAGGTACACTTCCCCCAACCAGCCCGGTCCAGTTGTGGCCAACCCACATGAAAAAGTCACCGAAAGCAAGCAGGGAAATACCAAGGTAGGCTTCTTTGAGGCGAATGGCAGGCCTCGAAATTAACCAGCCAATACCGGCACCACAAACTGCTGCTATCGCCAGGCTTCCTAATAAGAATAGGAGGGAATAGAGGTAACTGGTGGTCAAAAGCGCAGTAATTTCCGGGACCAACCGGAAGTTTACCGTATCGGAAGCATACTCGAGTCCGGATGGCAGGCCCATCATAGCAGCCATAATCCGTCCGGGAATAGCTCCAACTGCAAAGGCGCCGATAATAACCGCAGCTACACGACCAAACTGTGGAACCCCTGTATAGCCCGTCTCCAGGTTTAGACTCATCGTGATAATCGCAAACACGGCAAAGTCAATAAATATGGTCAAAATAATATTAACTCCGCGGCTCGAATAGAGAAAAGTCAGCAGGGCCAAAATAACAATTATGACCATTACTTCCCGTCTGAGAAAAAACTCCCTGGGATCGAATTTAATCCCGTTCATTTTCTCTGAACTCATACGCCATCACCTCTTTTCTTACCGCTAAGCGACTTAAGATACTTGGATAGCGGAATTCCTGCCAGACCTCTCGGGAAAAAGAGCAGTGTTACAGCCATTAGGATAAGAGGTATACCCATCCTGTAGCCCAGGACCCAGGGGCCTAGCTGCTGGGAAAGGTAAAATACCCCTGCATATTCGGTCATACCGATCATGAAACCACCAAGGATACCACCATACAAACTGGTTAAGCCGCCCAATATAGCTCCGGCAAACATAAGTGGTATAGTGAACATACCCATAGTCGGGCTTCCGGTCATTGCCATGGCCATAAAGGCACCTCCAAGGGAAGCCATACCCCCTGAGATAACCCATGATACAAGGTAAACCTTGTCGGAGTTGATCCCTGAAGCACCAGCTAATATGGGGTTCTCAATTGTTGCCCGCATAGCTACACCAAACTTGGTTTTTGTCAGGAACATGTGCAGGGCAGTAAGAAATACAATAGCGATTATCGGAAGGATAATTGCTGCAGCCCTTTCACCAAAAAGTTCAAAATCATAAGTATTCATTGTAACACGGCGCGGGAAAAGCCTGTAAGTATGAGTCAGAAAATCTGCATACATCTGGATAAATGATAATAGAACAAGATCATATCCCAGTGTAGACATCATAAGCGTAATCTCCGCTGCCTGCCGGTATAGTAAGTGCCGGTTTAATCCGTAGTAACATACTATCCCCAGGAATGAACCAAATAAAAATACCAGGGGATAATACTGGTAAGGTAATCCTCCATAAATAGCCACACCTGTATAAGCTACATAAAAACCGAAAGTCGCCATACTGGCAACTGCAAAGTTAAAAGTACGTGTAACTATATAGAGCAGGGTAATGCTACCGGCCGTTAAAGCCAGGCCGCTGGCGTATACTAAACCACTTGCCATCCAGGGTGTCATTGTTATTCCTCACTCCCTTCCACGGACGGTTTTGCTACATCTGCTATTTGACCTGAATCAGGTTTGATACCGAGATACATGGAGCATAACTCAGGTTCATGGAGTAAGTCATCTGCCTTACCTGAATAGCGCACTTCACCGCTTACCATAAGATAAGCGTTGTCGCCAATTTCCAGGGCTCTCTTGGCCATCTGTTCAACCATGAGAATTGTAATACCCAGTTCATCTCTCAGCCTTGCTACTTCCATCATAACCTTCTCGGCAATAATTGGAGCGAGGTCAGTGCTGAGTTCATCGAGCAGCATCAGCTTTGGATTTTTCATCAACCCCATGGCGATTGCTAGCATTCTTCTTTCCCCACCGCTTAATGTTCCGGCGTCACGATGAATGAACTTTTTCAGAACAGGAAAGATCTCCGTCATCTGTTCTGATTTCTTTTTAACTTCATCCCTGGGCATCAGAAAACCAGCCATGTTCAGGTTATCCATCACAGACAGTTCAGCAAATACATTGCCCATCTGGGGAACATAGGAAATTCCTTTTTTAGCCAGGTTATGAGTAAGTTCACCCTGGATTGGAATATTTTCATAAATAATCTCACCTGAAGTCACCCTGGCAATGCCCATAATACTGCTCATCAGGGTGGTTTTCCCGGCCCCGTTCGGACCAACTATAACAGTTATTCCTTTACCAGGAACTTCGATGTTCAGATCGTAAAGAACCTGCAACTTACCGTAGCCGGAATTGAGGTTGGTAACTGTTAACATTGTTCCACCCCCTTGCCAAGGTAAACTTCGATTACCTTTGGATCTGTAAGAACCTTTTGTGGCGGCCCTTCAGAAATAATAGTTCCCAGGTCCATGGCATACACGTAGTCGGCAAAAGGAGCAGCTATATCAATCCGGTGTTCCACGACAAAGAAGGTTATACCTTCTTTTTTCAGTTCTGCAACGTGGGAAAGAATTTCGTGGGCAGATGCGGTATCAACACCGCCGATCGGCTCGTCAAGGGCAATAATCTTAGCTCCCGACGATAGACCCTTTGCCACTTCAAGCATTTTCAACTGGGCAGCTCCCAGAGAAGCGCTGGGCAGATCCCACTGCTTATCTAACCCAACTTTTTCAAGAATATCAAGAGCTCTCTCCATATTCTCTTCTTCCTGGTCAGCCCATTTGTTAACATTCGTAGCATGAAATGGAGACTCTCCAACATTTCTCATTGCACCTAATACATTGTCAAGCACAGTGAGTCCTATAAAAGGAAGTGGGATTTGGAAACTTCTGACAAACCCCAATTCATAAATCTGGTGAGGTTTCCACCCCGTAATATCTGTATCACCAAGCATTACCCGTCCGGAAGTTGGTTTGAGTATACCTGTGCAGCAATTGATAAGAGTTGTTTTGCCGCTACCATTAGGACCGATTAACATGGTGAAGGTATTTTCTTTAACAACAATATTTGCTTTATTTACAGCAACCAAACCTTCAAAATTCTTAGTAACCTGTTCTGCTACCAGTACGTCGCTCACCTGCTCACCACCTTAAATGGGGGTCGAGGAATACCCCGACCCCCTTTTCATTAACTTATCTTAATCTTAGTAAATCTCACGTGTCCAGTTAATCTGGCCGGTAGCTCCATCATAGTATCCAACAATCTCCCATGCGCCTTCTTCATTCAATACATAATAGTCGTAATCGGCAAAAGCACGGTCACCGGCTTCATTCAGCACGATATGTCCGCTTGCGCCATATACTGAACTCCACTCATCAATGACTCTTGGAAGGATTTCTCTTACTGCTTCAGGATCGTAACCTACTTCATCGAAGGACAATGCAAATGCCCAGATAATATCATAGGTATTGTAAGCATATGCATCGATGTCACGTCCGAGTGTTTCCTGGACATGCTCCCTTACACGATCTTTGTTAGACTGGGCAACTTCCTCAGCCGGACGGTTCATCGAGTTGATGAACTTAACTTTAGCAGCAAATTCTGAAGCAACGGGGTGCTGAAGAATAGCTTCCGAAACAGCAGTTCCGTCACTACCAATCCATGCAACTTCATGCAGTTGGTCATACTTGGCTGCTTCAGCCATGTACGGTGCTGCCTGCTCAAATGTAATCAGGTTAACACCAATGTTTTCCAGCGCTACTCCCTGTTCTACCAGGTCAGTTACGTACTCATCAAGCAGAGCAGCATCTGTGGTAAATTCTTCTTTCTGTGGGTCAAAACGGAGAAGGTCGGGATATATGGTAATTCCAAGCCCTTCAGCAGCTGTTTGTGCAGCTCCCTGTAGGCCATCGCCCCATGTATCACCCTGCCAGCTAAAGATCATGTGGGTAATACCTGCAGCTTGTGCTGCAGCAGCAATAGCGGGTCCCTGTACCTGGTCATCGGTGCAGAAACGCAGCAACCAGTCATCTTCAATCGCTAAAGCCGGTGAAGTTGATGAAGGTGAAATAAAGAGAATCTGGTTCGAGTTTGCAAAAGCAAGACACTCCTGGGCCACACCGGAACCCTGCGGGCCTGCAAAGAACCTTACGCCATCGCCAAACCAGTTCTGCATCTTGCGTAGTCCTACAGGACCTTCAGTTTGTGTATCATCAATTTCCAGGCGCAGACGCCAGCCTTTGTCTTCTGCTTCCAACCATTCGTTAACATCGGCTGCGGCCAGCTGTGCAACTGTTGAACTGTTCTCACCAAATGTGCTTAGCGGTCCGGTTAGCGGGAAAATACCTACAACGGTATGTGTTTCAACGCCATTTGCAGCGTCATCACCATCTCCGCAACCGGCAATCATGAATACTGCAAATAAACTAACGAGTAAAACTAATGCCAACTTGCTCTTCAATTAAGGAACCCCCTTTAATAGTGGTAAATCAATTTGAAATAGAAGCATGAAGAAATCTAGGCATTAAAATACTGCCTTTTTAAGCTCTGTTTATCCTTTACAGTCACCTCCTTTGCAGAATTCGGATATGCCTGATAAAGATTTTACAAAAACATGCATTAAACCTAATATTGATTTAATTGTCACCATGAAAGATGATATTAAATTATAATCGCAAAAGAGATCTCATGTCAACCAATTATCACATATTTTATCAATAATTTAAGGAACAATTATTTATTCGCCAGAAAATTTGATACGGTGTACTGTTTGTGGTGGAAATCAGCATGACAGGGGAACTGTTCCTACCTGAAACGGGGACAGTTCTTGTTTCAGGTAAATCGACGGCAAGTGAAATGAAAACCTGAAACAAGAACTGTCCCCGTTTCAGGTGTGAGTACATAAATAGGCCTCCCTTTTGTTCGAAGGGAGGCTTTTTGAAATATTTCCTGGCGGGGACCTACTCTCCCGGGGGCTCACGCCCCGAGTACCATCGGCGCTGGAGGACTTAACTTCCGTGTTCGGTATGGGAACGGGTGTTGCCCCTCCGCTATACCCAC
>SKWE01000202.1 GCA_007129055.1 Syntrophomonadaceae bacterium | reverse complement strand
CTACCTGGAAACTGGCTGGGAAATTGCGAAAAGAACTATAGCCAAACTAAACGGGCCAACGGCCACCCACCTTGCTTCAGGGCGAACCATGGCCGTGATTGACGATCTCGCTCAAACAGGGACCGGCGGTGTGGGGGTTGGGTCTTCTGAACAGCTATGGCAGGTTAAGCGGGCCTGCCGCGGCAAACTGGCCGTAATTGGCAATCTAAACGGCCTGGAAATGCACCGCTGGAGCAGGGACGAGATATTTTGCAGGGTCAGGGAAGCAATATCTGGGGCGGCCCCGGATGGCGGGTTTATCCTTTCCGACAGCCACGGAGAAATTCCCTGGCGGGTTACCGATGAACAGTTAAGGGCTATTTCTGATGCGGTGCGGGAATACGGAAATTACCCCATTAAATAACAGATGACGGGCGGACTGAACTGATGAGCCAGGTTATAATTTTTTGCGAACATTACAGGGCTGAACTTGAAAAGCTTGATCTTACTTCAAGGTATGATGACCTGGAGATAAGGTTTTTCCCCGGGCGCTGCGGGATGGCCCCCGTGGACTGGGACGAACTGCGGAGCACCCTGGAAGGTGACTTGGATGGCAAAACCCTGCATGTGATCAGCAGCGGTTGTATCGGCAACTTGCCCGAAAAAGACCAGCAGGTTTTTCAACAATATAATTACACACTCAGCCAGTGCCTGCATATGATTGTGAACCCCGACCTGGCCGATTTTTATGTGCAGCAGGGTTATTACCTGGTAACACCGGGCTGGTTGCAGGAATGGCAGAAAATATTGTCTGACTGGGGGTTTGACCAAAAAACGGCCCGGGCATTTTTTAAAGACACTGCCAGGGCAGTAATGCTTTTAGATACCGGGGTTGATACCAGTGCCCGCTCCAACCTAAAGTATTTTGCCTCATACATCGACCTCCCCGCCGAGACAGTGACCGTGGGCTTGAATTACCTGGAGCTGCTCTTGAATAACACGGTGCTAAAAAGCTTTGTTGATGATAATAAAAGCACTGCGCTGAAAAGCGCAGCAGAGGAAAAGAAAAGCCTGGCTGACTTTGTAATGGCTCTTGACCTGTTGAACTCCCTGGCCAGGGTTAGAAATGAGCAGGAGGTAATCGAAAGTATTAAAGATATGTTTACCATGCTTTTTGCCCCGGGAGAAGTTGTTGTAAGTGGCGCTGATGACCGGCTGTTTCAATCAGGTGAACTGGTAAAAAGAATCGATGATGATAGTTTCTCCTTTAACATTATCGGAACAGGCGGCCTGGTGGGTAGTATTGAGGTGAAGAATTTGCAGTTTCCCGAACACCGGGAGCAGTATATAAATCTCGCCGCCAGGATTATTAACATCTGCGGGCTGGCCATAGAAAATGCGCGCCACTACCAGCTGGTTAAAGATATTTCCGACACTGATGGGCTTACAGGTATAGGCAATCGCCGCAAGTTGGATGACCATTTGGAGGTTGAATGGAGAAGAATGCAGCGCAGTAAAAGCCCCCTGGCCGTGTTAATGTGTGATATTGACTATTTTAAAGAATTTAACGATCTCTACGGCCACCTGGCCGGTGATGACTGCCTGAAGGAAGTTGCCCGGTTACTGGCAGATCACTGCCGCCGCCCCGGAGACCTGGCCGCCCGTTTCGGGGGCGAAGAATTTACCCTGGTTTTTCCTGACACAGACCTGCAGGGCGCCGCCCAGGTAGCTGAAAAAATCAGGCAGGCCGTTGAAGACCTGCAGATAGCTCATGAAAAATCGGGAGTGGGTAAATATGTAACAGTTAGTATTGGCGTGGCCTCTGTGATCCCCTCGTATGACCAAAACCCTGACGATCTATTGCACAGGGCAGATAAGCTGCTTTTCGAAGCGAAAGCTGCCGGCCGGAACAGGGTCGTTTCTTAATCGAAAACCCGGCTTGCGCCTTATTTGACCTGTTCATATCCCCATTCCAGCCACTGCATGGCTGTTTCAAGGTCTTCTGCTTCCACCGTGGCCCCGCACCACAGGCGTAAACCGCCCGGGGCGTCGCGGTAAGAGGCGATATCGAAGGCTGCTTCCTCGGTTTCTAATAGTTTTACCATTTTTTTCAGCTGGTCGGCTTCAAGTTCAACAGTTAAGCAGACGCTGGTGTTTGACCTGATCGCCGGGTCGGCAGCCAAAAACTTTATCCAGTCATGGGCAGCAACAAAGTTCTCGATAACCTGCAGGTTTTTCTCGCTGCGTGCAATTAGCGCTTCAAGCCCGCCAAGTTCCTCTGCCCACTGCAGGGCGTAAAGGTAGTCTTCGTTACAGAGCATGGAAGGGGTGTTGATGGTTGAACCTTCAAAGATCTCAGCCATCAGCTTGTCGCCCTTTTTAAGCCGGAATATTTTGGGCAGCGGCCAGGGTGGGCTGTAACTTTCAATTCTCTGCACGGCGCGGGGGGAAAGGATCAGCACCCCGTGCGCTGCTTCCCCGCCCAGCACTTTTTGCCAGGAGAAGGTGGCCACATCGATCTTTTGCCAGGGGATTTCCATGGCGAAAACGGCCGAGGTGGCATCACAGAGGGTTAGTCCCTGGCGATCGGAGGGGATGAAATCGCCACCGGGCACTTTTACCCCGCTGGTTGTGCCGTTCCAGGTAAAGACAACATCGTGATCGAAGTTTACCTTTGCCAGGTCGGGCAGGTGGCCGTAATCGGCGCTGTGCATCGTTACATCTGCCAGTTTCAGCT
>SKWE01000113.1 GCA_007129055.1 Syntrophomonadaceae bacterium | reverse complement strand
TGGAAGTGATTCTGGCAGATGAACCGACTGGAAATGTAGATGAAGAAACGGAAAAAGAGATCATTGCGATTTTTAAAAAATTGGCCCACGATCATAATCGGTGCGTAATAGTAGTGACTCATTCCCCATCGATAGCCGCCGAAGCAGACATCGTTTTAAACTTATGGAAAGGGAAGATAACAGTAAATGAATGACTTTCTGGACGACTTTAACAGGGATAAATACAGTAAAAGCGGCAGGGAGAATGTGAACAGGCAGTCACCCAGTCTGGATAATACGTCGGGTATACCAGAAGACTCAAGTAATGAATATTTTGAAAAAGATCCGGATAGTAAAAAAAGACGAAAGAAAAAAGTTGTCCTCACAATATTTATAATTCTAATAGCAGTTTTACTGATTGCAGTGGCATTATACAACCTTAATACTGTTAAGCTTCCTAATTTTGTTGGCGGATATGCTGAGCAGGCGCAGGCCTGGGCCCTGGGGAACAATATTTATCTTGAAATAGAAGAAGTATATGATCTCGAATCTAACAGGGGAGTGGTCATATCACAGCAGCCAGCCGCCGGGGAGACAGCTTTAAAAGGTGGCTCAGTTAGTATTTTAGTCTCAAAGGGTCCTGACCCGGAAGAAAGGATTGTGCTTCCAGATTTTACTTTCATGGAGTTATACCAAATAGAGCAGTGGATAGCTGAAAACAGGGTTGATAATGTATCAATTAACAGAGTCTATGACGATACAATACCGGAAAACCGTTTCATAAAAAAAGAATTTCGCGATCCCGCAGTTAGCGAAGATAGTTATAGACGTAAAGACAGGATCATTATAACTGTTTCCAGGGGCCCGGAAGAGGTAGAAAAAGATATTGAAGTGCCCGATTTTAGAGGAAAACCGGAAGTAGAAGTAATTCAATGGGCCGAATCTAATAGTATTAATTTAACTATAGAATCTGCATATTCTGATACCATCCAGACGGGCCAGGTTATCAGCCAGGATATAGCGCCAAAAACCAGGATTGGGAGAAATGTATATTTTACCGTTCAGGTATCGAAAGGTAAAGCGGTCAGGGTTCCTTCATTTTCCGGTATGTCAAGGGAAGAAGCTGCAATAAGAGCAGCAGCAGCAAATGTGAACATATCAAGCATAGATAGATATCATGATTCTATTGGAATAGGGCAGTTAATAGATCAATCTGTACGCACAGGTACATTTATGGAAGAAAATCACGATCCGGTTATTCTCTATTATTCATTGGGCCGGCCATTTATACCGGATTTTAGCGGACAAAGTGAAAATGATGTGCTTCAGGCAATTGCTTCCATGAATGACAAGCTGGCTTTTTTGTCTATCAAACTAGAATATATGCATGATGCAAGAACACCTAAGGGGCATGTAATCTTTAACTCAGATGCTGGAACCAGGATTCCAACCGGCTCGATGGTTACTATAAAGATCAGCAAGGGTGGACAGGCTGTTATTGGAAACTATGTTAACAAGTTAATTCAATCCGAAGAAATGCAGGCAGAAATAAGCGAACTGGAAAGCAAGGGGCTAAAGATTGCTTACGAGTATGCTGCATCATCAAGGCCCGAGGGGACTATTCTCAGTCAGTCTATTAACCCCGGCAGCCAGATAAATACTGCAGACCATGTCCTGGTGCTTAGAATAGCTGATTAGGCTGATTTCCAGGCCAGGAATATGCAGTAGAAGATGCTTGGTTAAAAAAAACCGCATGATTTAAATTCATGCGGTTTTTGCTTCATGTTAAGAAGTAATGACTTAAACTAAATATTAACGCTAGCTGATGATTGTTCCCGTTTTGCCTTCCAGCGCTTCAAGGGATTTATTAAGCGAGGTGATAATCGCTCTTTTCCCGGGGTTGTTTTTTACGAAGTTAACCGAAGCCTGAATTTTCGGCAGCATACTGCCCGGCGCGAAATGCCCTTCTTCAATATATTTCTCCGCTTCTGCAACGGTAATTTGATTCAGTTCAACCTGGTCCGGTTTATTAAAGTTCAGGAAAACTTTTTCGACTTCCGTTAAAATCATCAGGATGTCAGCTTCAATATCTTCTGCCATACGGGCCGCAGCCAGGTCCTTGTCAATAACTGCTGCAATACCTTCCAGGGAACCGTCTGGTTTTTCGATAACCGGTATTCCACCGCCACCGGCAGCAACAACAATTGTAGTATCCCAGAGTTCTTTTAAACATGAAAACTCGACAATCCGTTTAGGCATTGGCGAAGCAACAACCCTTCTCCAGCCCCTTCCGGCATCTTCCTTGAGATCATAGCCTGTCTCTTCTGCTATTTTCTTAGCTTCATCTTCACTGTAGAAAGCACCGATCGGTTTTGTCGGGTTCTGAAAAGCGGGGTCGTCCTTATCCACAACAACCTGGGTAACAATAGATACTACCGGTATATCCCGGGAACGCTTTTGCAGGGAGAACCTCAGTGCCTGTTGGATATGATAGCCGATATAGCCCTGGCTCATTGCCCCGCACACGTCAAAGGGCATGGGTGGCACCACATCTTTTGCTGTTTCACTGGCCAGGACAATATTTCCAACCTGCGGGCCGTTGCCGTGCACAATGGCCAATTCGTAGTCCATTTTACTCATTTCTGCAAGATATTCTACTGTTTCCTGGACTACTGCCAGCTGGGCCTCGGCAGTGGCTGGAGAACCCTTTTTTTGTAAAGCATTGCCACCAAGCGCAACTACTATTTT
>SKWE01000223.1 GCA_007129055.1 Syntrophomonadaceae bacterium | reverse complement strand
GGAAAGAGATGACCGAAAAACTGGGTAATAAAATAATGATCATCGGCGATGATCTTTTTGTTACCAATCCTGAACGCTTAAACAAAGGCATAGAAACAGATACGGCCAATTCGATCCTGATTAAACTAAACCAGATCGGCACTTTAAGCGAAACCCTTGAAACAATGGCCCTGGCCCGCCGTTCGGGCTACACCTGCATGATTTCCCACCGTTCAGGCGAAACAGGCGACAGTTTTATAGCAGACCTGGCCGTGGGTACAAATTCAGGAATGATCAAGACGGGCGCCCCATCCAGGATAGACAGGGTGGCGAAATATAACCAACTGCTGAGGATTGAAGAAGGCCTGGGATATTCTGCCCGTTTTGCCGGGGAGTCAATAAAATTGAATTGTTGAGACAAACACCATTTACAAAGGGTTTTATATATGTTAAAATAACGTTTGCTTGATTTGTACCAATGAGTTACTGGAGGTAATCAAATATGCTCAGCTTAGTTCTAACAGTTATTTATCTAATTATATGTTTAGCCCTGATTGCCAGTGTGCTTTTGCAATCCGGACGGGCTGCCGGTTTGGGAGCGATTGCCGGTGGAGCGCAGTCTCTTGTCGGTAAAAAGAAAGGGCTGGATGAAAAGCTGGGTAAAGTGACTACCTACGTGGCTGTAGTTTTCATGCTTCTGACAATAGTCCTTGTAGTAGTTAACTAACTTATATAGTTTTGTGGTTACACCGGCAGGGGAGCGAAAGCTACCCCTGCCTTTTAATTTTTAACTAAAGCATCTATAATAATAGTATATGTCCCATGAACGATTAGAGATAATCGAAGGAGATGGCATTTTGAAAGATAATAAAAGAAAAAACTCTGAAAGAGAACTTCAGCTGAAAATCGAGAAGCTGCTAAGTGGGTCCAGGCAGGCATCACTGACCCTGCCCCAGATCATAAAAGCCCTGGGAATGGGAAAAGGTGATCATGCCATTTTGCTGGAAGAGCTTAAAAAAATGGTCACCGCAGGTGTGCTTGTAAAAACTGAAGGTAACAGGTACGGTTTGCCTGAACGCCTCGGTTACCTGACCGGTGTGCTTCAGGGAAACCGCAGGGGCTTTGCCTTCCTGCGTCCGGACCAGGAGGGAGAAGATATCTTCATCAGCTCCGGCAACCTGAAAAGTGCAGCACACAGCGACAGGGTTGTTGTCCGGCTCGATAAAAAGCGCAGCAGAAAGAAGCGGCGCGAGGGAACGGTAATCGGTATCATTAAGCGCGGTCAGCGCCGCCTGGTGGGTACGCTGCATCGTAAGGGGAGGAAAAATATCTACGTTACTCCTGACGACAGCAGGTTCCCCGGTGATGTCCAGGTTTCCCTGAAAGATTTAAAGCAGGTGGCCAGCGGCGACAAGGTTGTGGTTGAGGTTGAAGAGTGGGCCCACGGCCGGAAACCCTCCAGGGGTAAGGTTGTAGAACATCTTGGCGAACCCGGAACCGCAAAGACAGAGCAGCTGACTTTTAAGCATCGTTACGAGCTGCCCGGTGAACACCCCCAGGCAGTATTAAACGAGGTTGGGGCGCTTCCCGGGGAAGAAAAAATTCCTGAACTAATTGACATTGACGGGCGCAGGGATTTACGCGACCTGAAAATGGTTACAATAGATGATATAACAGCAAAGGACTTTGACGATGCAGTTTCCCTTGAAACCAACGAAAGCGGTGGATTCAGGCTGGGTGTGCATATTGCCGATGTATCAAATTACGTTCGCCTTGGCAAGGCCATAGACCGGGAAGCCCTGAAACGGGGAACGAGTATTTACCTGGTGGGGCGGGCAATTCACATGCTTCCTTCAGCCCTTTCGGAAAACCTGTGCAGCCTTCAGGCAGGCAAAAACCGCCTGGCAGTCAGTGTGATCATGGATATTGATGAAAATGGAGAATTAACAGGAGCAGAATATTTCCCCAGTGTGATCAAGGTAACAGAGCGCCTGACCTACCAGCAGGTTGAAGAATATATAGAAGATAATAGCAAAATTGATCTGTTTAAAGATTCTGCCCTGCCGGGAATGATTGATCACATGGTTAGCCTTGCCGCTATATTAAGAGAAAGACGCTTTGAACGCGGCACGCTTGATCTTAATCTGCCGGAAGCGCGGATAGAGGTTGATGAGGAAGGAACTCCGCTTTCCATCGAAAAACGCAGCATGGGGCTTTCCGAATCATTGATTGAAGAGTTCATGATTTACTGCAACGAAACAGTAGCGCAGTTTCTATACAAAAAAAAGAAACCCTGTATATACCGGATTCATGCTGTGCCAACTGATGAAAAGCTATACACATTGCGTGAAACCCTGACCCTGATGAATATAAAAGCAGCTAAGGGAATCAAGGTGCTGAAAGCGAAACACCTGAAAAAGCTGTTGGAAGATTCAAAAGGGGAACCAGCGGAAAGGCTGGTACGTTACCTGGTGCTGCGGTCTTTGCCCCAGGCGCGTTACAGTGCAGCAAATGAAGGGCACTTCGGTCTTGCTTCGGGCTGTTACTGCCACTTTACCTCTCCCATCAGGCGCTATCCAGACCTGGTGGTACACAGGATCCTGAAGCAGCAGCTTTCAGGAAGTGGGCTGTCCGGCGATATGGTTAAGCGGCTGCAAAGCCGCCTGCCGGCCATAGCCGAACAGTCATCGGAAAGAGAAAGAGCTGCAGCAGAGGCTGAAAGGGCCAGTATTGACATTAAGAAAGCGCATTACATGGAAAGCAAACTGGGCGAAGAATTTACCGGGATTATAAATGGTGTAACCAACTTCGGCCTTTTCGTCGAACTTGACAACACTGTTGAAGGGATGATACCCATCAGTGAACTTGGCGATGATTACTACGTCTACAATGAAAAAACCATGTCCCTGCTGGGCGAAAGAACCCGCACCAAATACCACCTGGGCGACATAATCCGGGTCCGGGTTGTAAGGGCCAGCAGGGAAGAAGGACAGGTAACCTTCGCCCTCGCAGACACCGAGTAGAAAAATACCAGTAGTACCAGTGACAGGGGGACGTACCATTTGTCAACATTTAATTTGGCTTATAATAGGATTAAACGATTACTGAAATTTGAGAGAGTTTAGCGCTCTTGAAATAAATTATAGAGGAGGCTTCCAGATGGAACTTTATGAAACTCTTGAGTCAAGAAGAAGCGTGCGCAAGTATAAAACTGATCAGGTCAGCGAAGATCTTCTGAAAAAGATTTTAGAAGCTGCCCGAATTGCACCGTCCTGGAGCAATTTGCAGTGCTGGCGCTTTATTGTTGTGCGCGACCCTGAAGCAAAAAAAGGGCTGGCAGCCAGCATGCCTGACAATAATCCGGCGAAAAAAGCAGTGGGTGAAACTGCTCCCGTGGTAGTAGTGTTATGTGCTGATCCGAAAGAGTCTGGAGATCAGGATGGCAAGGATTATTACCTGCTTGATGCCGGGCTGGCAATGCAGCAAATGATGCTTGCCGCTCATGCCGAAGGGCTTGGCACCTGCTGGGTTGCCTGGTTCGATGAAGCTAAAGCGAGAGAAGTTTGCTCGGTTCCTGAAAGTTACCGCGTGGTAGGTTTAACACCGCTCGGGCACCCGGAAAAGCAACCTTCAGCCCGTCCGCGTAAAGAATTTGAAGAGATTATATTTAATGAAAAGTGGGGCAGCCCTTTAAAATAGGTCTATCCAGAATATAATGTCCCTTTCCTGGCTTGCTACTTGCCGGCAGATTGACATGAGTGGAGAATATAGTTTATGGAAAAAGTTGTTGCAACCAATCGTAAAGCAAGACATGACTATCATATCGAGGAAAATTACGAAGCCGGGATTGTTTTAACGGGCACGGAGGTCAAGTCTATTCGTGGATCAAAAGTTAACCTGAAGGACAGCTATGCCCGGGTTGATAATGGAGAAATTTTCCTGTATAATATGCATATAAGCCCTTATGAACCGGGCAACCGCTATAATCACGATCCACTGCGCATCCGCAAACTGCTGATGCATAAGATGGAGATTAACCGGTTGGCCGGCAAGATAAAGGAAAAGGGGTATGCTATAGTACCACTTAAGCTATACTTCAAAAGGGGTAGAGTTAAAGTGGAGTTAGGTCTGGCCCGCGGTAAAAAACTCTACGACAAGAGGCGTGATATTGCCGAACGGGACAGCAAGCGAGAAGTGGAGCGGGCATTCCGCGACAAACAGAGAGATTACTAAGTTTGGGGGCGTAAGGATTCGACGGGGGTATTGGAAGCAGAAGCTGCAGGTCCAGGACCATGGCCTGGTGAAAACATGGAACGGCTATAAACGCCAAACCGAATTACGCACTCGCTGCTTAAACTAAAGTAGCGCATCCCTCCTTTTCCTGGCCGGGGGAAAGATCAGGGGTGTCACTAATCCGGTCTACCGTCAAAATGGTTGTCTCGCCATTTTTACGGGAAACCTAATGAGGCTGGCGTCAAGGGATCTTGTTTCGGGGAGCCTGAGACGCGACACTCAAATCCGGAACTAAGCTTGTAGATGCTTCTGTAGCTGAGCCTTCGGACGCGGGTTCGATTCCCGCCGCCTCCACCAATTATATAGCTAAAACGCGCGAGCCTTTTTAAGGCTCGCGTTTTGCTGTAAGCACAAAGCCAAGGGAACATAAACGCCCCATTGACTTTTGATGGTTATGCTAATAGATTTCTAAGCACCCTGCATTATATAATAGTAATATATTTAATGTGAAATGGCAGGTGTCATTTATCTATGACTGGGCAATAATAATTTATCTTTACCCTTTGGAACAGTTCATTGTGTAAAGAAAGGAGGATTGATTTAAGATGGAAATTAGTGGTTTGATGATGGGCGTAATTACAGTTGCTTTTGGCGTGATCATCATGATATTTCCCAAGATCATTAACTACCTCATTGGTATTTATCTCATCATTGTCGGGGCTCTCGCTATTTACCAGGGCATGTGATCAAAGGCTGGTTTTGCCTTGACTAATATACCTGGAGCTTCAGAGGCACGCCATAAATTATTTGATTAACGGAGGCTAAATTAACAATGCGTTCAATTATATACTTGGTAGGGCTGGTTGTAGTCGTGTATGTAATTCTCAGGTTTCTTGGTATCCTTTAATACAGCGGTATTTGCTGTGCATTAAAAAAGCCAAAATGAATCGACTACTACGGTTTAATTGAATTAGCCACCAGTTTCCCATTGAAACTGGTGGCTAATTTGCATCCTGATATTATATTTTCTAAGTTTATAAGCGATTAACTGCAAGCTTAAGTTTCTCCAGGGCTCTGACAACCAGAGCTCGCGGGCAGCCGAGGTTCATCCTGACAAATCCTTCCCCGCCTTCGCCAAAAATATAGCCCTGGTTTAAACCCAGCCCTGCTTCTTTTAACATAAAGTCTTTAAGTTCTTCTGGCGAAAAGCCGAGCTGCCGGCAGTCTATCCAGGCCAGGTATGATGCTTGCGCCTTAATAATTGAAAGCTTCGGGATTTCCTTTTCTATAAAGTATTCCACGAAGCGGTGGGTTTCTTCCAGGTAAGCCAGCAGCTGATCCAGCCATTCCTCGCCGTGATTATAAGCTGCTTCGGATGCTGCAATGGCGAAAAGGTTAGGGCGGGCAATGGCAGCTTTCTCCAGGGCAGCCCTGTAATCCGCAGCCAGGCCGGGGTTGGGAGTTATGACATATGAAGCCTGCAGGCCTGCCATGTTAAAGGTTTTGCTGGGAGCGACGGTGGTGATTGAATTCATGGCCAGCTCTTCGGAGAGCGAAGCAAAGGGAAAGTGTTTTTGTTGGTAAAGAACCAGGTCTGCATGGATTTCATCGGATATCACCAGCAGGTTGTTCTTCAGGCAGATATCGCCCAGCTGTAAGAGATCGTCCCTGCTCCAGAGGATGCCGCCCGGATTGTGAGGGCTGCAGAGAATCAGAAGTTTGGCCTGGCTTGCCTTCTTTTCGAGGTCATCAAAATCCATTAAGTAGCGGCCATTCTCAAGCTTCAACGGGTTGTTCAATATATGGCAGCCGGCAGTGGTGATGGCACCGAAAAATGGATAATAAACCGGAGTTTGAACTATAACCTGGTCCCCGGGCCTGGTAAATGTTTGCACCAGGAGGTGAACAGCGGGTACGATGCCGGGGCAGAACTGCAGCCAATCTGTTTTGACCGGCCAGTTATGGCGCCGTTGCAGCCAGCTGGCAGCAGCTTCATAGAACGATCTGCTCTCTTCGGCGTAACCATAAATACCGTGTTCAGCTCTTTCTTTTACCGCCTCGATGACAGGCGCTGGTGCCTGAAAGTCCATATCCGCAACCCACATGGGCAGGACATCATCAGCATCCAGATATTTTTCACAAAAATCCCACTTCAGGCTGCCGGTATTACAGCGGTCAATTGCCTCGTCAAAGTTATATTTCATCAATAAGCCCCCTATGCCTTTTAAGCCTCTTGTCATTATAGATCTAAAACCCTGGATGAATCAATCGGCGGCTGTCGCTTATTTGTTATGTCATTATCGTTAAGTTCTCTTGGCTGCTTGACTGGCAGGCAATTATAATGTAGTTTTTTACTTAGCGCAAAACTTTTTTTTAATGAGCTGGCAGACCAATGATGTTCAGGGAGGCAATGCCTATTATGAAAGTTAAGGTATATTTATTTGATGAAGGGCAGGATAAATTCGTTAGCATCACCGGTGAAGATAAGCCTGGCATAGATGAAGAAGTTTTGGAAAAATGGCAGGAAATGATAGATCTGGCCTCAGATATAACATGTTGTTCTTCCCTGGTGGTTTTAAAAGCTTTAAAATCTGGATTTGAAATTTTACTCACAAGCAATGATGAAAGCAGCTGTTTCGAAGTAGGAGATATCAGGGAGTATGGTGCCGGACTATTCTGCGAGTCTGTGATGGGATGCGGCGAGGAAATTGTTATCCCAGATGCCGTGGAATCTGAAACCTGGAATGAGAGCCCTGATGTACAAGATGGCTTCCTGGCTTATTTTGGACTGCCCCTATTCTGGCCTGATGGAGAGTTTTTTGGCAACCTTTCAGTTTTTAGCGATAAACCAACTGTATTTAATGATCAAAGCAGTAAACTGCTATATATAATTAAACGAGCTATAGAAACCGATTTATCGCTCATAGCTGAAAAAGCAAGGTCGGCCTACCTTTCTGACTATGATCAACTAACAAATATTTACAACAGAAAAGCGCTTATAGAAAAGCTTAAACTTGAATTCGACAGGTATGATCGTTCAAAGCAGAGGTTTTCTGTATTGGTGGTAGATATCGACAGCCTCAGGGCAATTAACGAAGCTCATGGGCATGATAGGGGGGATGAAATTCTTTTAGAATTTACATCCATTATTGCTTCTTCGATCAGGAAAATTGATATTTTCGGGCGATGGAGTGATGATGATTTTGTTGTTATCTGCCCTGATACTAACCTTGAAGGTGCAAATGCCCTTGCCGAAAAGATTATTGATGCGGTCAGCGAACACGATTGGAGCGAAATTGAAGAGCTAAAATGTACCATTGGTTGTGCTACGTCTAATATATTCGATAAGGATGTTAAGGAACTAATTCGTAGAGCTGATGTGGACATGTATAATAAGAAAAAAGGATAGTTGGCAGAAGTTGAATATCTGTCATTGCCGGCGTGGACCGTATCTTGGACATGGCCCGCACCACGGTTAACGTTCTTGATGATATTGTTGCCGCTGCGCTGGTCGGTGCCACTGAAGGTGAAACTTTTGACCCAGAGCTTTACAGTTCAGGAAAGGCTCCTTCAGCGCAATAGCGCCGGGTGAGATTACAGGATGGAAAACTTTAAAAGCCCCAACGCCTTATATGGTGAAGGGGCTTTTAAAAAATGAGCGCAATTATGTTATAATTCATAACTAGAAGAAAGGGATTAATAAAATAAATGTAACAGCGCCTGGAGGTTTATATAATGCAATACAGAAGTTTTGGCAGCCTTGATTTTGAAGTATCTGCACTCGGATTTGGCGCCATGCGCTTGCCGGTTAAAGAGGGCGAGATAGATGAAACAGAAGCGACCAGGATGATTCATTATGCAGTTGACCATGGAGTTAACTTCATTGATACTGCCTACGTTTATCATAACGGCACCAGCGAAGGCTTTGTCGGCAAAGCCCTTAAGGATGGCTACCGGGAAAAGGTTATGTTAACTACAAAACTGCCCAGCTGGGATGTGAAGAGCAAGGCTGATTTTGACCGTTTCCTGGACGAACAGCTGCGCCGTCTTGATGTAGACTACCTTGATTTCTACCTGCTTCATTCTATGAATAAAAAAAGATGGATAGAACTGCGTGATCTCGGGATTCTTGATTGGGCTGAAAAGGCAATGGCAGACGGTTACTTTAGACACCTGGGCTTTTCATTTCACGATGATACGGAAGCTTTCAAACAGATAATCGATGATTACAGCTGGGCAATGTGTCTTGTCCAGTATAATTACATGGATATCAACAACCAGGCTGGCAGGGAAGGTGTGCAGTATGCCGCAGATAAAGGGGTTGCCGTAGCGGTTATGGAACCGCTGCTTGGAGGAAACCTGGCATCACGGCCTGAGTCTGTCCAGACTGTATGGGACAAAGCCTCTAACAATAGAACTCCCGTAGAATGGGCGCTGCACTGGCTCTGGAGTCAACCAGAAGTTTCGACTGTTCTGAGCGGCATGAGCACCATGGAGCAGGTAAAAGAAAATGTGGCTTATGCTGCTGCTTCAAGGGTAGGCATCTTGACCCCGGAAGAACTTGCACTTTTTGATGAAGCGCGGATGATACACGAATCGCTAACCGCCATTCCCTGCACTGAATGCGGTTACTGCAAACCATGCCCAAGCGGTGTGGATATTACAGAGAATATCAGCCTTTATAATGATGCTGTTAAGTACGAAATGCTCGAAGCCTGCAGCAAGAGATACAGGTGGTGGGAAAATGCATATAAAACCAACCCGATGTTCGGAGAAAAGATCCAGGCTGCAAACTGCACATCCTGTGGTGAGTGTGAAGAAAAATGTCCGCAGTCGATCCCGATCAGCCAGTGGATGGAAACTATAGATGATGTGCTGGGTAAAGGGAAGCCGATTGTTAAAAAACTTGAACAGTGATATTTAATAACTGCAAAAGATAAACCTGGCGATATAGATGAGATTCTCAACACTCCTAAAACAACTGAAACCCCTTAAAGCTAAGGGGTTTCAGTTAATTAATAAGCATTACCGGCGTTCTTGCCGGGCCAATTTATTCAAGGTCAAAACGGTCTGCGTTCATCACCTTGTTCCAGGCACTGACAAAATCGTGAACAAACTTTTCAGCGGCGTCGTTACCTGCGTATACTTCGGCGAGAGCCCTCAGCTCGGAATTAGAGCCGAAAATCAGGTCAACGCGGGTGCCGGTCCACTTCAGTTCCCCTGTTTTACGATCGTGTCCTTCGAAAAGCTCACCGTCATCGTCTATTGCCTGCCAGACAGTACCCATATCCAGCAGATTGACAAAGAAATCATTGGTCAGGCTTTCAGGGTTTTTAGTGAATACACCGAGCTGAGACTTGTTGTAGTTTGCGTTAAGAACCCGCATTCCCCCAACAAGGACGGTCATCTCGGGGGCGGTCAGGCCCAGCAACTGGGCGCGGTCGAGCAGCAGCTCTTCCCCGCCAACGGCATATTTTGCCTTGCTGAAGTTGCGGAAACCGTCTGCTTTCGGCTCAAGAACTTTAAAAGCATCGGTATCAGTCTGTTCCTGGGAGGCATCAGTTCGCCCCGGGGCGAATGGTACTGTTATATCAAACCCGGCATTTTTAGCCGCCTTTTCAATACCTGCACTGCCTGCAAGGACAATCAGGTCGGCGAGGGAAATCTTTTTGCTGCCTGACTGTGCGCTGTTAAATTCGTCCTTGGTCTTTTCAAGGGTTTGCAGAACTTTTTCCAGCTGTTCAGGATGGTTTACCTGCCAGTTCTTCTGCGGTTCAAGACGGATACGCGCTCCGTTCGCGCCGCCGCGCTTATCGGAACCCCTGAAGGTTGAAGCAGAAGCCCAGGCTGTTGATACCAGTTCAGGAATTGACAAGCCCGATTCAAGGATTTTACTTTTCAGGCTCTCCACATCTTTTTCATCAACCAGTTCATGGTCAACCGCGGGCACAGGATCCTGCCAGATCAGTTCCTCATCCGGCACTTCCGGCCCCAGGTAGCGCGAAATTGGGCCCATGTCGCGGTGGGTAAGTTTGAACCAGGCGCGGGCAAAGGCATCGGCAAACTGATCAGGATTTTCAAGAAACCGCTTGGCAATTGGCCTGTAGATGGGGTCCATCTTCAGGGAAAGATCTGCAGTGGTCATGATCGTTGTAACTTTTTTTGATGGGTCGTGAGCTGCAGGAACAAGGTCGGCATCATCAGGATCTACCGGCACCCACTGCCATGCGCCTGCAGGGCTTTTAACCAGGTTCCAATCGTATTTAAAGAGAACCTCCAGATAGCTGTTGTCCCACTTTATCGGGTTTGCAGTCCAGGC
>SKWE01000240.1 GCA_007129055.1 Syntrophomonadaceae bacterium | reverse complement strand
TAAAGGATTATGTATCATGCTTTCCATTTAAGGATAGTTTGAACCGTTTTACCGTAAGCGGCTCGAAACTATGGCAGATGTTTAATCACTTCATGAGGCTGGAAAACAGGAATGGTGAAGGAGAATGTTACCAGGTAAACGCTGCAGTAAGGGCTGTTTATTCTGAATCCGACTGCCAGTTAGTCTTGTTGGAAGTCAATGGTGAACCAGTTGATCACAAGAAGGCTTACCAGGTATGTATTACCGGTTATCATCTTAATGGCAGCAAGGCCTATCTTGATTTGACCGAAGCAGAACTGCGTGAGGACGGGCCACACAGCGTGGTCAGTACTTCAATGGCCGACGTGCTTGAAGAGTGGCTTATGAATAATCAGAATGAAGGCAGGAAAGTAGAAGGGCGGTTGGTTTACCTATCTTGATTTACAACAGATACCTGGCAATTTTATCTTATCTTACAGTATGCATAGTTTGGGGATCAACTTACCTGGCGATCAGGGTTGGGGTTACTGATATGCCCTTTTTGGTTTTTGCCGGGGTGCGTTTTTTCACGGCCGGTTCGATCATCTTACTTGCTTCCAAAATTGTAGGCTGGAAATTCCCTGACCAACTGGATGATTATAAAACTATTGCCTTTGCAGGCATTATGCTTCTGTTTGTAAGTAACGGCCTGGTTTGCTGGGCGGAGCAGTGGATAGATTCAGGGCTGACGGCCCTGCTGCTTGCCGCGACACCGCTGTTTATGGCCCTGATAGAGGTGATTGTGCCCCGTGATCAGCGTATCGGCAGGCTCGGTTGGGTTGGCCTGGTAATAGGCTTTTTAGGAGTTGTATATCTTTTTAGCCCTCACCTCAACCTTGAAGGCCAAACATTACCGGCCATGCTGGCGGTACTTGGAGCCTCGCTAAACTGGGCGATAGCATCGATCTACTTGAAACGAAGAATTGTCAGCGGGTCAATGATGCCCAACGTGGGGATTCAGATGTTTGCAGCAGGAGTTTTGTTCTTGTTGGCAGCAGCTTTTTTCGGTGGTATTACCCTGGAAGAAGCATCTGCCGATGGTATTGCAGCACTACTTTACCTGATATTTATCGGCTCCATACTTGCTTACACAGCTTTCAATTATATGCTTAAAGCGCTCCCGGCTGCCAAAGCCGGTACATACGCCTATGTAAACCCTGTTGTAGCAGTTATCCTTGGTTACCTGATTCTTAATGAGGTGGTTACAACACAAACTATTGTTGCTGCTTTGATTATTCTTGGTGGGGTTGTGCTGGTCCAGGTATCTAAAGTCAAGATTGTTGGGCAGCAGGTAAAAAAAGAAGTTGAGGTAAAGGCTGTTAAAACCTGACAACATTTGACCAACCACCAGGTAAACTTTTATGTTGATTGGTAAAAGCAGATACTGATATAATCTATAAATCAAAGAATTCGAGGTGCCGCATGCTGGGGAACTATGTAAACGCTATTGCAATAATAGTTGGTTGCTTGTTAGGATTAATGGTTCACAGGGGATTAAAAGATAAGTATAAAACAATCATGATGCAGGCAATAGGTCTGTCTGTTATTCTAATTGGAGCAACAATTGCCCTGGGCGGATTGCTCGATCCGGATAGTGAAGCGGTGCTTTTTATTATCAGCCTGGTTATCGGTGGAATTATCGGTGAGATGCTGGGATTAGATAAAGCCTTGGACAGGTTCGGCGCAATGCTGCAGAAAAGGTTTGGTTCGGAAAATAACAATATCGCGCAGGGTTTTGTGACGGCAAGCCTGATATTTTGCGTTGGCACCATGGCCATTATCGGTTCTTTGGAAAGCGGGTTGAGGGGTAATCATGATATGCTATTTGCCAAATCTATATTAGATGGGGTAACCTCGATGGTCTTGGCTACAACCCTTGGTATAGGGGTTATATTTTCGGCAGCGGCTGTATTTGTTTACCAGGGAGCCATTATTGTCTTTGCCGGTTTCCTGGAACCATTTTTATCAGGCCAGGTTATACGGGAGATATCGATTATCGGCGGTATTTTAATTCTAAGTATAGGCCTTGGGATGCTGGAAATCAAAAAGATAAAAACCATCAACCTGTTACCAGCTGTAGTAATACCGGTGATTTATTACCTCTGGATAGTCCCTTTAGTTGATCTTATTCGTTAATAGAAGCTAAAGCTCGCCCCTCAGGCCAATTTCATCTGCCGAGTTCTGCATTGCTTTAATCGTTTCTTCCATGATTTCAGTCAGATCCATTCCCAGCAGTTCTGCGCCGTCCTCGATAATCTGGCGATCTACCCCGGCAGCAAAATTTTTATTCTTATATTTCTTTTTAAGCGAGCTGACTTTTAGGTCTAACACACTTTTGCTTGGTCTCATTAATACGGCAGCTGTTATCAGGCCAGTGAGTTCGTCTATGGTATAAAGAACTTTTTCCATTGTTTCTACCGGTTCCACATCGGAACATATTTTCCAACCGTGGCTTATAACGGCCCTGATGTAATCTTCAGGCCAACCCTCTTCGGTTAATATCTCCTTGGTTTTCTGGCAGTGCTGTTCAGGATATTTTTCGTAGTCAAGGTCATGAATCAGCCCGATTACTTTCCATTTTTCAGGATTCTCAATTTCAAATTTTTCAGCGAAGTGACCCATAACTGCTTCAACTGCCATGGCATGTTTTATCAGGGCTTCACTCTGGTTGTATTTTTTAAGTAATTCCATTGCTTCTTCACGTGTTGGAGCTTTTGCCATTTAACTGTTCACTTCC
>SKWE01000018.1 GCA_007129055.1 Syntrophomonadaceae bacterium | reverse complement strand
GGCATTGTCTGGTGTTGCATCCCGTCGCAGGGCCGAAACTATGATTGCCCAGGGCAGGGTAAGTGTAAATGGACAGGTGGTTTATAAACCCCAGCACAGGGTTAGCGGCAGTGACCTGGTTCTTTTAGACGGCAAGTTAGTAGAAGGCCCCGAGGAAAAGAAATATATATTGTTAAATAAACCGGGCGGCTATATCTCAACGGTTTTAGATACACACCAAAGGCCAACTGTAATGAACCTGATCAGGAATGAAAGCTCCAGGCTTTATCCCGTAGGAAGGCTTGATTATGATACAACCGGAGTGCTACTGCTGACTAATGACGGAGAGCTGGCTTACAGGCTTACACATCCCCGCTATAAAGTAAATAAGGAATACCAGGCACAGGTCAGGGGAAAACCCGGGAGACAGGCCCTGGAGACTGTGCAAAAGGGAATAATGATCGATGATGTGAAAACAGCGCCAGCCAAAGTAAAGGTCCTTAAAAGCGACAATGTTTCCAGCCTGTTATTGATTACTCTCAGGGAAGGTAAAAAGCGCCAGGTGAAAAAGATGTGTACTGCTATAGGGCACCCGGTAATCAACCTCGACAGGGTTAGCTTTGCCGGCCTCAGGTATGACAAGGTTGAAAGGGGCAAATACCGTTACCTAACCGGCAGCGAAATAAGCAGGCTTTACAAGCTGGTTGGTATGTAGAACTGCATATGCTTGCCAAAGCAGCCTATTAATGAGAAAATGGTGTATGCTTAAATACTAAACAGGAGATA
Organism: Syntrophomonadaceae bacterium; assembly: GCA_007129055.1. Lineage (GTDB taxonomy): Bacteria > Bacillota > Dethiobacteria > DTU022 > DTU022 > SLQM01. Next base: position 1,997 of record SKWE01000018.1, on the reverse strand, counting down.
ATGCCTTGTCGTTAAAAAACTACCCCCAAATCGCAATAGACGGGCCAGCAGGAGCAGGAAAGAGCACCGTTGCAAGAGAGGTAGCCAGGAGGTTAAAGATTAAATATCTTGATACCGGCGCCATGTACAGGGCTATTACCCTAAAGACAATTAGAAATAAGGTTAATATTGATGATTTGAAGGCTCTTGAAGGTATGCTGGCAAATACTGAAATTGAACTGGATGAAGATAAAAGGGTTTACCTTGACGGGAAAGATGTAACAGAAGCAATACGCCAGCCGGATGTGAATGCCATGGTATCCCCTGTATCGTGTATTTCTATGGTCAGAAGGCGTTTGGTTGGGATTCAGCAGAAAATTGCAGATGAATCCGAAGGTATTATCATGGAGGGCAGGGACATTGCTTCAAAAGTTATACCCGATGCCCACTTTAAATTTTACCTTGATGCTTCCCTGGAAGAGAGAGCAAGAAGGCGGATGAAAGAGCAGCTGGAAAAGGGTATCCAACTGGCAGAAAACAAAGTGGCTTCTGAAATTGCGAGCCGTGATAAAATAGATTCAAGCCGTGATGATTCTCCGTTAACTGTAGTAGATGATGCCATTGTAATTGACACAACTGCGATGACTTTTGAAGAGGTCGTGGATAAAATAGTAAAAGAGGTAAGCGTCGGGCTGCGCTAAAGGGAAGTCGGGTGAAGTGGTTGTTATATAGTCTAGGCCGTACTGTTTTTAGCATATATCTGCGGTTATTCCATCGTTTGAAAATTCATGGCGCCGATAATATTCCCAAGAGAAAACCTTTCATCATCTGTTCGAATCATATTAACTGGAAAGATCCGACTACAGTAGGCGCAGCTTTTCCACGCAGCGTAAATATCAGGTTCATGGCAAAAAAGGAGCTTTTTAAAAACCCGCTTTTTGGATATGCCTTAAAGAAAGCCGGCGCTTTTCCGGTTGACAGGGAAAACGCTGATTATGGCGCAATTAAAAAAGCATACCAGCTTTTAAACGACAAACATGTGCTTGGCCTGTTTCCTGAGGGGTCGCGCAGTAAAGATGGTTCGCTTCAAAAGGCATATAACGGTGCAGCTTTAATAGCTGTCCGCAGTGGAGTGCCAATAGTACCGGTAGCAATAAAAGGGCCTTATAAACTTTTTAAACCGTTAAATATTTTTAACGGACGCCCTTTTGTTCTGCCGCCGCTCATTTATAATTCAAAAGAGGAAAAAAAGGCGCAGTTGGAAGAGATGAGCGATATGATTATGTTAAATATCAGCAGTATACTTCCTGACGGCATTGAGTGATTAAGTTTTAAAAGACGATATTGTTTTTTTATGGAGTGAAATGTTTGCAGGTTATAAGAGCGGAAAAAGCCGGTTTTTGTACCGGTGTCAGCAGGGCGATTAAGTTACTGCTTGAAAAAGCGGAGGATCATGGTGAAGGGGCAACATACGGTCCCCTTGTCCATAATGAAGAGGTTGTTCGCTACCTTGAAGGAAAAGGGATCCGTGTTATCGACAAACTAAATGATGAGCAGGTACATTTTGTTGCAATCAGAACCCATGGTTTGCCGCCTGAGAAAATTAAAGAACTGGAAATAAAAACAAGTAATAATATTATAAATTTAACATGCCCAAGAGTAAAAAGGGTTCAAAAAATTGCATGGAAGCTGGGCCAAGAAGGATTAAAAGTATTGATATATGGTGATAGTAGTCACCCCGAAGTTGCAGGGTTGGTCGGTTGGGCAGGAGAAAGCGCCCTGGTTGTTGGTTCCCTTTATGAAATGGAAAACCTTACTTTGGATAAACCTACAGCACTGCTTGCCCAGACAACTTCTAATCCTGCAGAATATGATAAAGTAAAAGAGCTGTTTCTGAAAAAAATGCCGGATGGTCAAATATTTGATACAATATGCCCTGAAACGGGCATAAGGCAGGAAGCGGCAAAAAAATTGGCACTAAGAGTCGATGCGTTTGTAGTGGTTGGTAGTCAAACTAG
>SKWE01000096.1 GCA_007129055.1 Syntrophomonadaceae bacterium | reverse complement strand
TCAAGTATCTGGACAAAGATATACAAAATAATCACAAGAAATGCGCTTGGAGTATCGGGCATTATACTAAGCATTACGGCAGGCACGGCAGCAGCAAAAGGACCGATGTAGAGGATAATATTAAAAGCCCCGGCCAGGATTCCCAGCATCAGAGCAAAGGGCATTCCAAGTATGGATAAGCCTACCCAGGTCAAAAGGCCGACAAAAGCACACTTAAGCAGCGTACCTCTAATATACGCGCCAACTTTTTCATCTATTGTACTTAAAATGTGCACAACATTTTCCTTATAGATTTGGGGAAAGAGGAGTGTTAAGTTTTGTCGGGCCTTTTCAATATCCTGGACCAGGAAAAAAACTAAAAATACAAGGGCCAGCATAATCCAGATCCTCGTAACAACGCCCATAGAAACTGCAGTCAAATTACGCAATAATATTTGAACATTTCCCGGAGCCTGTCTTACGAACTGGTTAGAATATTCTATGAGGGTGTCTGTAAGTTGCAGGTTAAAACGTTGATCAAGATTTTCCAGCTCTGCTATAAGAACCGGCAGATCCCTGGTTAATTCTGATGTCAGAAATATTAAAAGCTGCCTGACTTCAGTTATTAAACCTGGAATCAGCAGGTAAAAGAAGAAAAAGATAACCAGCAGGATCATCAATGAAGATATCATGGCGGCAAGAAGGGGTTTAACTTTAATGCTGATTAAAAAGTTTACAAGTGGGTTTATGGTATAGACTATAAAAATAGCAATAATGATGAGCGATATAACTGGTGCGAGTTTAACAATTGCCCAAAGCAGTATAAATAGAGCAGCAGCAAATAAGACTATCTTTAGGGCTAAGCGGGTTTCACGATCAGCAAACATGCAGTAGCTCCTTCGTTTTATCGAGAATTGCTGCTTAAAACAGGGATGCAACAACTTTATATATTGTAGCATAAAGCAAGATCTAAAAAAAGTAAGCAACACCAAAGGAACTGCTCTTAAAAAGTCGAAAAGATAATAATAAGATTAAAAGAAGCGAGGCTCGGTCGTTTGTCAGATAATACCTTTGTCCATCTTCACACTCATACAGAATTCAGCTTACTTGACGGTGCCGCAAGGTTAAGGGATTTAATCAAACGTGCCAAGGAGCTGGACATGCCGGCTCTTGCTATAACAGATCACGGTACGATGTTCGGTGTTATTGATTTTTATCGAATGGCAAAAGCAGAGGGAATAAAGCCGATACTTGGCTGTGAAGTTTATGTTGCGCCAAGATCACGGTTTCAAAAAGAGGGCAAACGGGATGATACTCAGTATCACCTTGTTCTCTTAGCAGAAAATAACAAAGGTTACCAGAACTTGATGCGTCTTGTATCGTCCGGTTTTCTTGAAGGCTTTTATTATAAGCCACGTGTTGATAGGGAAATATTGGAAGAATGCAGGGAAGGGATTATTGCTCTTAGCGCCTGCCTGGCAGGTGAGATTCCAACCCTTATCATGCAGGGTCAATTTGAAAAAGCAAGTGAAACTGCTGCCTATTACCGGGATCTTTTCGGTCCGGATAATTTTTATCTTGAGCTACACGATCACAACCTTGAAGAGCAAAAACTGGTTAACAGAAAATTGATTGAAATTGGAGAAAAAGAAGGGATAAAGCTTGTTGCATCAAACGATATTCATTACCTTTCCCGCAGCGATTCTGAAGTTCATGATACATTACTTTGCGTGCAGACGGGTAAAACGATTGAAGAAAGTGAGCGGATGAAGTTTGGATCCGACCAGTTTTATTTTAAAAGTGCAGATGAAATGGCTGCGCTATTTCCGGAATGCCCGGAAGCAATAGAAAACAGTATTAACATAGCAGAAAGATGTAATGTAGAAAAAGACTTCAGCAAACGTTACCTTCCCGAATACAGTTTGCCCGAGGGAGTCGATCCGGATAGCTATCTTAAAGATCTTTGTTATCAGGGCCTGGAGCAAAGGTATAGGGATATTACTTCGGAAATGCGGGACAGGCTGGATTATGAGTTGGAAGTTATCAGGCAGATGGATTACTCGAATTATTTTTTAATTGTCTGGGATCTAATCCAGTATGCAAAAAAAGAGAAAGTTATTGTCGGCCCCGGACGTGGCTCCGCTGCCGGCAGCCTGGTTGCCTATGTGCTTGGTATTACAAACATCGAGCCTTTAAAATATAGCTTGCTCTTTGAGCGATTTCTAAACCCTGAAAGAATATCAATGCCCGACATTGATATTGATTTTTGTGATGACAAGAGAGATCTTATCATGCAGTACGTGTGCGATAAGTACGGCCAGGAACGTGTTGCCCAGATCATAACCTTCGGGACCATGGCTGCCAGGGCGGCAGTAAGGGATGTTGGCAGGGCCCTGGCTATACCTTATGCAGAAGTTGACAGGATAGCAAAGCTCATTCCAAATGAAATAAAAATGACCATTTCCAAGGCCCTGAAACAGAGCAAAGAGTTGAAAGCTTTATATAAAGAAGAGCAATACCGGAAACTTCTCGATACCTCTATGGCAGTCGAAGGTATGCCAAGACACGCGTCCATTCATGCTGCAGGCGTGGTTATTTCTAAAGAGCCCCTTGTGAACTTTGTTCCACTTTATAAAACCAATGATGACACGGTTGTAACACAATTTCCCATGGGCACCTTGGAAGATCTGGGCTTGTTGAAAATGGATTTTCTGGGCCTTAAAACACTCAGCATTGTCGGCAACGCTTTGGAAAATATAGAAAAAAGACTGGGTACGGTTATAGATATTGAAGAAATCAAGCTGGATGACTCAAAAACCTATAGCCTTTTGTCTGAAGGGGAAACCACAGGAATATTTCAGCTTGAGAGTACGGGGATGCGTTCGGTATTAAGAGAATTAATACCCAATAAATTCGAAGATATTATTGCTGTAGTAGCTTTGTACCGGCCAGGGCCAATGGAGCAGATTCCGGTTTTTATTAAAAGTAAACACGGGAAAAAGAAGATCAAATATGCGCACCCTGTCCTGGAACCAATCTTAAATGAAACTTACGGGGTCATTGTTTACCAGGAGCAAATCATGGAAATTGCAGCCAGAATGGCAGGATTTACGCTGGGGCAGGCTGATTTGCTGAGAAGGGCAATCGGTAAGAAAAAGCTTGAAATACTTGACGAACAGCGACAACGCTTCATAGATGGTTCAGTAAGTAATGGTTACTCGAAAGAGTTGGCAGCAGAAACATATGACCTGATCCTGAAATTTGCGTCATACGGTTTTAACAAATCCCATGCAGCTGCCTACGCGCTAATTGCTTATCAGACAGCGTATCTTAAAGCCAACTATCCCACTGAATATATGGCGGCCATTATGACAGTTTACTGCGCCAACAGTGATAAGGTAGCGCTTTATATGGCGGACTGTAAACGCATGGGTATTAAAGTACTGCCCCCCGATATAAATGAAAGCGAAATTAATTTTACTGTAATAGCTGAAAACAGAATTCGGTTTGGCCTTGCCGCGGTTAAAAACGTGGGGTTTGGAGCTATACACTCAATAATTGAGGCCCGCAAATCGGCCCCTTTTATTTCTTTACGGGATTTTGCCACCAGGGTCGATATGCGTGCATGCAACAGAAAAGTACTTGAGAGCCTTGTAAAATGTGGAGCATTTGATTCCCTGGGTGGTCACAGAGCCCAGTATCTATCAGCACTGGAAGATGTTTTGGCCCAGGGGCAGTCAGCGCAGCGGGAGAGGGAAAACGGACAAATATCCATGTTTTCTTTAATGGATGATGGCGCTCAGAAAGAGCTGCTAACCGATAAACTTCCGGATATTGAACCTTATACCGACAAAGAAAGGCTTTCTTTAGAAAAGGAATTGTTGGGACTATATATATCAGGACATCCACTGGAACCTTTCAGGCCAATAATGGAATCAATGCCAGGCTTAACACGTTGTGCAGAACTTGGAGATATAGGTGACAATAAGCAGGTTAAACTTGGCGGCATTATAGTAACTGTTAGGAATTTTTACACTAAGAAAAATAAGCAGATGGCATTTGTAAAAATTGAAGATCTAACCGGCAGCGTTGAACTTGTAGTCTTCCCTGATCTCTTTGAAAAACAAGTCGATTCAATCGTAGAAGATAACCCTGTCCTGATAGAAGGCAGAACTGATCACAAGGAAGATGAAGAGGTAAAAATTATAGTAGAAAATATTAAGCCATTGAATAGAGAACCTAATTATTACCGCCTTATAATTGGGCAGGATCAAGATCGTTCAATATTGGAAAACCTGAGAGATACTTTGGAGGCAGAAAATGGGGAAACACCGGTTTGTCTTTATTTTGAAGCTGATAATAAGACACTGGTACTGAAAGAAGATTATTGGATTCGCGATCATCCTTCCTGCCTTGAACGTCTTGAGTATTTGCTGGGTCCCGGTAGGGTTGTAAAACAGACAGGGCATGCAGAAAAAGGTAATATGCAGAAGGAGGGCCGGCAGTAATGTATAAAATAGGCGTTATGACAAGTGGTGGTGATGCACCGGGCATGAATGCTGCTATCAGGTCTGTAGTTCGCAAAGGAATAAGCGACGGTTATGAGATTGTAGGCATTCAAAGAGGGTATGCCGGATTGTTGAGCGGCAATCAATTTCTAAACCTTAAAATAGGTTCAGTCGCTGATATAATCCATCGCGGAGGAACAGTGCTGCTTACTGCAAGGGCTCCTGAAATGCTGGAAGGTGAAAACCAGGATAGAGCGGCGGAATTATTAAAAGGAAAAGGCATAGGTAAACTGATCATAATTGGTGGAGAAGGTTCTTTCCGGGGAGCTATTACACTACAGGAGCGTGGAATTGATGTTATTGGTGTGCCGGGAACAATCGATAATGATATACCTGGCACTGATAAAACAATAGGATTTGATACTGCGGTTAATACCATTTTAGATGCTATTAACCGCTTAAGAGATACGGCAACATCGCACGAAAGGATATTTTTGCTTGAAGTTATGGGAAGGCATAATGGATTCCTGGCGCTTGCTGCCGGGCTGGCAGGCGGCGCAGAGTCAATACTGATTCCTGAAGTGGGTTATGATATTGAAGAGGTTTGTAAAAGACTTATGCATGGTATAAAAAGAAATAAAGCACACAGCATCATCCTGGTTGCTGAAGGAGCGGGCGATGTTTATAAAATTAAAGAAGAAGTAAGCAAGCAAATTAATTCTGAAATAAGAGTAACTGTTCTTGGGCATGTTCAACGTGGAGGTACACCGAGCGCTGTAGATCGTATACTGGGCAGCAGAATGGGGGCAATGGCTGTAGACCTGCTTCATAAAGGTAACAGCGGCCTATTTACTGCTTCCAGGGGAGAAGATATTGTTGCCCTGCCACTGGAACAATGTTTCAAGGGGGTTAAATCTTTTCCGGAAAAATTATACCAGTTAGCCCTGGTATTATCCAAGTAGTTGACCGGGAGGTTAAGAAAGTGCGAAGAACAAAAATAGTATGTACTATCGGTCCAAGTATAGATTCAAAAGATAGAATGAAAGATTTGGTTCTTGCAGGCATGGATGTTGCCAGGCTCAATCTATCTCACGGAAGCAGCGAAGATCACCTGCGGCGTTTGGAAATGATCAGGGAGGTGAGTACGCAGTTAAATAAGAACGTGGGTTTTTTATTTGATACACGAGGCCCTGAAGTAAGGACAGGTAATCTTACTGAAGAGCCGGTTAACCTGAGTGACGGACAGGATTTTGTACTAACCACAAAAATTGTAGAAGGCAATAAGGATAAAGTTTCTGTTACCTATCCAGGCCTGCATAAGGATCTAAAAAAAGGGTGTATTATCCTAATTGATGATGGTCTGATAAAGCTTGAGGTAAAAGAGATTAAAGAAAGCGAAATCATGTGCAAAGTCGTTCACGGCGGAGAGTTATACAGTTATAAAGGCCTGAATACTCCCGGAACTAGAATTAACCTGCCGGCGCTAAGTGATGACGATGCAAGGGATATACTTGTTGCCCTGGAAAATGAAATAGATTTTTTGGCTGCTTCTTTTACCAGGGGTGCTGAAGATATCCTTGAGATTAGAAAATTAATAGAAAAAAACGGTGGAAACATTATGATCCTGGCAAAAATCGAAAGCCAGGAAGGCGTAGATAATTACGATGAAATTCTTGAGGTAGCTGATGGAGTGATGGTGGCGCGTGGAGATCTCGGTGTTGAAATGCCCCCGGAAGAGGTTCCCCTGCTTCAGAAGGAATTTATCCGAAAGTGCAACATGCTTGGTAAACCGGTTATAACAGCCACCCAGATGTTGGATAGCATGATTAGAAATCCACGCCCGACCAGGGCAGAGGCAAGTGATGTGGCTAATGCAATATTTGACGGAACTGATGCAGTAATGCTTTCAGGGGAAACTGCCGTGGGAAGATTTCCTGTGAGAGCGGTAGAAACAATGAGCCGTATTGCGCAAAGAACAGAAGAAGCACTAGATTATAAGGGAATAATGGATCATTTGAGTTCAACAATTAAGAAAACGGTAACTGATGCCATCAGCTTTTCAACCTGCCATATAGCACATGAACTTGGTGCTAATGCTATTATAACCGCAACCCAGTCAGGCCATACAGCTCGAATGGTTTCAAAATATAAGCCAAGGGCTCCCATAATTGCAGTGTCATCAAAGCGCATGGTAGCATCACAGCTAACCTTAACCTGGGGCGTGAGAGCAGTCATCTGCCCACCTGTTACTTCAACAGATGATATGTTTTCGAACGCCATCCAGGCTTCACTGAAAGAAGGTGTGATTAAGGGTGGTGAACTCGTTGTTATTACAGCAGGGGTACCGGTCGGTGTTTCAGGAACAACAAATCTTTTACGTGTTGAGACCGTGGGGGAAATTATTGTGAAAGGAATCGGAGTTGGCAAGTCCTCGGCGAGTGGTAGAGCTTCCATAGTGAAAAGTGAGAAAGACCTTGAAAATTTTAAAGAGGGACAGGTATTAGTATCACGAATAACCAACAAGAGTTACCTGCCTGCTATTCAAAAAGCATCAGCTATAATAACTGAAGAAGGTGGTTTAACATCACACGGTGCAATTGTTGCTATAAACCTGGGTAAACCTTGTATTGTTGGTGTGGAAAATGCTGTAAGCGAAATTAAAGATGGTGAAATTATTACAGTGGATGCAACCAGGGGATTAGTTTACAGGGGCAAAGCTAATGTGCTGTAAGTGTGATGGTATATATAAGCCTTAACACTATTAGCAGGGGGAAGGATATCCTTGAACAAAGCTGAGACAGAACTGCGTGTACGTTACCAGGAAACTGATCAAATGGGCCTGGCTTACCATGCGAATTACCTTACCTGGTTTGAGGTAGGCAGAACAGAGTTAATGAGAAAAATAGGCATGCCCTATGCTGAATTCGAAAAAAGCGGCCTTTACCTTCCTGTATTGAAAGCATATTGTGAATATAAGCACGCAGTCAGGTATGATGATCTATTAACTATCAATACCCGCCTGGAAAAATTAGAAAATGTGCGTCTTACTTTTTATTACGAAATACGGAAAGAAGGAAAACTATTTTCTTCAGGATATACAGAACATGCTTTTATCAATGAAAAAGGGCGGCCTGTTGTTTTAAAAAAGAAGAGCCCTTTTTTATGGAATTGCCTGTTAAAAGCACTTGAAAATGATAAAGATTGAGGGAGGGCAAGATGAAAAGCACAAAAGAAAGCATTGGTGTAGTTTACGACGATGATTATTTAATCCATACCCAGGGTCAACATCCAGAGCGCAAAGAAAGGCTTGAACATATTGTCAGAGCTATTGATCAGCCAGCCGATGAAGGTTTAGTTCGTTTACTGGAACCTCTACCTGCAGAAATAGATGACCTTGCTTTAGTGCATGATCGTGACTATATTAAATCGATTGATGCTGCCTGTCGTTCTGGTAAAAGATTTCTTGATATGGATACTTATATTGTTCCGGATTCTTATCGAATTGCTCTTTTGTCAGCTGGCGGAGCCATAACAGGGCTTAGAAAAGTGATGAGTCAAACCCTGAGAAAGGTATTTGTCCTGAACCGTCCACCCGGTCATCATGCGGAAAAATCCAGGGCCCAGGGTTTTTGCCTGTTCAATAATATAGCAATTGCAGCAGAAGTAGCGAAACGTGACTACGGTTTTAACAGGATTGCAATTGTTGACTGGGACGTTCACCATGGCAACGGTACACAGCATTCATTTGAAAGCAATCCCGGTGTATTATTTATATCAACCCACCAAAGTCCTGCTTATCCCGGTACTGGTCAAATTAAAGAGACAGGTTTTGGCAGTGGCGAAGGATATACTGTAAATATTCCACTTCCTGCTGGCTGCGGAGATGTTGAGTATGATTTGTTTTACCAAAATATAATCATTCCGGTAATCGATCAATACAAACCTGAACTGATACTGGTTTCTGCCGGCCAGGATGCATACCGCCAGGACCCCCTTGCAGGAATGTCATTAACTTTCGAGGGATACTACAAGATGGCTGAACACCTGAAAAATGCAGCTGAAAGGTGGACGGGAGGCAAAATGCTGTTATGCCTCGAGGGTGGCTATCACCTGGAAGGGCAGGCCGGTGCTGTGATACAGGTTCTGAATGCGCTTGGACGGTGGGAATTACCTCACGGTGAAACCAGCCCTGGGCTTAAACCTACAAGGGCAGCAGAACAACGCCTGGAGGAAGTACTTTCAGTGCAGAAAGAATATTGGGACCTTTAAAAACCATGATCCATATTATACAAAACTAAACCCCCGGGCAATTTTGGAAAGAAAAAAGTGGTTTTTTGCGGCATCACATTTCCTGCCCTGGAATGCTTGAGAACTTCTTCTACCGGCACGGTATCCAGTATAAATGCCGCATTCGCAGAGCCATATAAAACAGAATCTATTGCAGAGTCAAGATCGTGCGGATAGGTAATCAGGTCTTTGTCAACTTCACTTTTTTCTCCAGGCGCCAAGAGGGGCTGAAGGATCGTTTTGTGAAGAATATCCACAGGAAGCGATAAACCGGGATATTTCATATCATTCTTTGGAGTTAATAGACTTACCTGCCCATGGGTGATAAATCCAAAACCATTATTGGAAACGCTCAAGTTCTTTAAATCTACGAAATATTCAGTTCTATTAAGATCCGACGGGTTGCCATAATCATGAACAGAGAAATTGTTATCGATAATCCTTTTAAGAGAAGTTTGTTGTTCACTACTTAGTCCGCTAAGAAGTCTGTGGGTCGGTAAAACAAGCAGGCCCGGATCCTGCATGCTGACCATGAAAGTAAGAATGTAACCTGCTGACTCTTCATGGCCTTCAATTAGCAGGCGGCTATAATCAAGTGCAGTTTCATAGCGATGGTGCCCATCAGCTATTAAAAGGGGTTGTGATTGAATATATGTTGTAATCTCCGATAAACTGCTGCTATCGGTAATCTTCCACAACCTGTGAAACTGCCCGTCATGCTCTTTGCTCTCAAAAACAGGTTCTTTACCAGCTATCAATTGAAAAAAATCTTCAACACGGTTTTCAGGATCGGGATATAGTGTAAAAATTGGGCTGGTGTTGGTCCTGGTTGCTTTAAGCAGTTCAAGTCGATCCGCTTTTGGGCCAGTCATGGTGCGTTCATGCGGGAGAATAACATTGTCCTCGTATGGCTGGAGTTTAAGCGCAGCTGCAATACCCCTGCGAATGCAGGGGGTATTATGATAACTAAAATGTTGTTCATAAAGGTAGTAGCTTTGCTTATCTTCCAAAAGTAAAATATCTGTATCCAACCAATTATTTAGCAAGTCTGCCGCCCTGGTATAGCGATTATTATCTTCATTATCCCCGGGAAGAATTTTTCCGTATTCAAGTCGAACTATGTTATAAGGGCTGCTGCTGTGCAGTTTATCCTGTTCGTGATCATTAATTACATCATAAGGTGGTGTTATTACTTTGCCAGGATCATCGATCAATGAGCAGTTAAATCTGATTCCCCTGAATGGTTTAATATTAGCCATGTTTTTCTCCCCTGTCGGTATTAATATTCTGGGCCATTTAATAATAGCAGTTACCTTGCATTTAAGATTCTATAATAACAGTTAAGCTATTGCAATATGTGAGCGAGATAAGAAAGATATAACAGGTCAGTCAATTGCTTATTAATATGCTTATTAATATTACTGATTTAATTGCCATGGAAGACGAACTATGCTATACTACCTCTGGTAAATCTATAAAACGCACGCCTGTTGAGGCTATAACCGGTTGGCTGAAAGCTTGGTTAAGGTCAATGAATCAGGCGGTGGCAAAACAAAAGGAGGAACTAAATTGGCTAAGGTAAGTATGAAACAGCTGTTGGAAGCGGGAGTCCACTTTGGACATCAAACACGCCGCTGGAACCCGAAGATGAAAAATTACATCTTCACAGAAAGAAATGGGATTTACATTATTGACTTACAGAAAACTGTTAAGCTTATGGATAGCGCTTACAATTATGTGAGGGATACAATTGCCGAAGGCGGCAACATTATTTTTGTAGGAACAAAAAAACAAGCTCAGGAATCTATCCGTTTTGAAGCCGAAAGAAGTGGGGCGCACTATGTTAACCACCGTTGG
>SKWE01000109.1 GCA_007129055.1 Syntrophomonadaceae bacterium | reverse complement strand
TTTTCGCTGGTGTACTTCTTCATTCATATGCCTCCTCAAAATAGCCCGGCCGCCCTGGGGCCGGATTAAATATTAGATCGAAAAATAATTCCGGTTAAACCCTACCATTATAACAAAAAAAATGCAAATAAAATTTGGTTAAACCTGGCCCTGCAGGCGGCTCATGACATACTCAACCAGCCCACCCCTGTTTATCAGGTCCTGCATGAAAGGAGGAAAGGGCGCTGCCTTAAAAGTTCTACTGCTTGCTGCATGGGTAATCAGCCCCTGCTCAAGATTTACCTGTAAAACATCTTTGCCGTCAACAAGCCCTGTTAAATCATCCGGGCATTCTAAAATAGGCAGCCCGATATTGATGGAGTTCCTGTAAAAAATCCTGGCAAAACTGCGTGCGATAACACAGGATACACCAGCGCCTTTAATTGCCAGGGGAGCATGTTCACGTGAGCTTCCGCAGCCAAAGTTACTTCCGGCAACTATAATATCACCTTTTTTAACCAGGCCGGGAAAATCAGGCCTGATATCTTCCATCAGGTGCTTCGCCAATTCCTGCGGATCGACAGTGCTCAAATAGCGCGCCGCAATAATTGCATCTGTATCTATGTTGTCTCCGAAAATCCAGATTTTCCCTTCAAAGATCATGATATTACCTCCCCGGGATGCACTATTCTGCCGGCAACTGCCGAAGCTGCAGCAACAGCAGGACCGCTTAAGTATACTTCACTTTCAGGGTGGCCCATGCGCCCTACAAAATTTCTGTTGGTTGTTGCCAGGGCTTTCTCACCACTGGCAAGGATACCCATGTGGCCACCAAGACAGGGTCCGCAGGTAGGCGTGCTAACGGCCGCTTCTGCATCGATGAATGCAGCAAGGAGCCCTTCATCCATGGCCTGCCTGTATATTTGCTGTGTAGCTGGTATGACAAGCAGCCTTACTCCCGGGTGAACCTTTCTACCCTTGATAACGGCGGCAGCTTCCCGCAGGTCCTCAATCCGCCCGTTTGTGCAGGAACCGATCACAACCTGTTGCAGCTCTATTCCTGAAGCCTCTGACACGGGGCGCACATTGTCAGGAGAGGGAGGGAAGGCTATTTGTGGTTCAAGCTCGCTAACATCAAATGTATATGTTTCTTCGTAGGTGGCATCCCGGTCACTGTAAACAGCCTGGTATGGCTGGTTGACCCGCCCCTCGAGATATTTAAAGGTTATTTCGTCTGGCTGAACGTAACCGCACTTTCCGCCCGCCTCAATGGCCATATTAGCCATTGTCAAACGTCCGTCCATTGAAAGATTTTCAATTGCCGGCCCACAAAATTCCATTGCCCTGTAGCGGGCGCCGTCGACCCCGATTTTGCCGATGGTCAGTAATACCAGGTCCTTCCCACCGATCCACCTGGGAAGTTCTCCCTCGTAAATGAAACGCATGGTTGAAGGAACCCTGAACCATGCTTCACCGATGGCCATTGCTGCAGCCAGATCGGTGCTGCCAACACCGGTGGCGAAAGCTCCGATAGCGCCGTAAGTGCAGGTATGGGAGTCAGCTCCAATTATAACCATCCCCGGGCGCACAAGGCCCTGCTCCGGCAGCAGTGCATGCTCAATTCCCATTCGGCCTACCTCATAGTAGTGTTTAATGCCGTAATCCCGGGCAAAGTTTCGCAGCACCATAGCCTGTTCCGCTGCGGCAATATCCTTATTTGGGGTAAAATGATCGGGAACAAGTACGATCTTTTCCGGATCAAAGACTTTATCAAGGCCAAATCTTTCAAACTCTTTAATGGCCACCGGGGCGGTTATGTCGTTGCCAAGGGCCAGGTCAACCTCTACATTGACCAGGTCTCCAGGCGAAACATTCTCTTTTCCCGCCTTGGCAGCAAGAATTTTTTCCACCATTGTCATAGCTCTGCTGCTGTCCATCATCCACCATCTTTCTTTTGCTATTATGCATACCCTGTGGGAACATGGTATATAAGTTTATGTCTTTCTAATTTTCCCGGGTTACCTTCGGCCCGCGCAGCAGCGCAACTTTACCGGTTCTGACGATTTCCAGGATTCCAAAGTGTTCAAGAAGCAGTTTAATTGCTTCCATTTTTCCTTCATCTCCTGTAACCTCGACAACCATGGAGTCAGGAGAAACATCGACCACTTTGCCGCGAAAAGTTTCTACAATCTGTTGTATATCGCTGCGACTGCCAACTTCCGCCTTTACCTTGATTAACATCAGTTCCCGCATGACTGAAGGTTCACTGGAAAGGTTGTTAACCTTAACTACATTTATCAGCTTATGCAGCTGTTTAATGACCTGCTCAATCAGTTTTTCATCGCCATCAACGGTAATCGTCATTCTTGAAATTCCCGGGGTAACTGTTTCCCCCACGGCAATATTCTCGATATTAAAGCCCCGGCGGCTAAAAAGACCTGAAACCCTGGTCAGGGCCCCGGGTTTGTTTTCAACAATTACAGCAAGAACATGTTTCATATTCTTTCACCCCCGATAAGTATATCGTTGATCGGATGGTTCGGCGCTACCATGGGGTAAACATTTTCTTCAGGGTCAACAGTAAAATCGATCAGGAAAGGCCCTTTCTCTTTAAAGGCCTGTTCAATAGCTTCAGTTGCCTCCCTGTCTGTAGCAGCTCTTAAACCTCTTGCCCCAAAAGCTTCTGCAACTTTTACAAAGTCAGGGCTGCCTTCCATGGAGGTATGAGAATACCTTTTCTCATAAAAGATATCCTGCCACTGGCGAACCATCCCCAGGTAGTTGTTGTTGATTACAGCTATCGTCAGGTCGATGTT
>SKWE01000077.1 GCA_007129055.1 Syntrophomonadaceae bacterium | reverse complement strand
GCCCTGCTCTATAACCTGCTAAATCTCGACCTTCCCAGCTTTTGGGAAATAAAAATAGATAATGCTTCGATCAGCCTGATCCAAAAAGAAGATGATAGATTTAAGGTTGCCTATTACAACCGGACGGACCATCTGGCGGCGGGTGAAGCGGGAGAGGACCTTGTAGATGATCTTAAAAAGTTCAAAGGGTGAGAAGGTATTTGTATCGTGGAGCGGTGGAAAAGATTCTTACCTGGCCTTGTTAAAGGCTAAAGAAGCAGGACTTCAGATTGTCAGCCTTTTAAGCTTTATCAGCGCCGACGGAGAAAGCCGTTCACACGGTATTAAGACCGTCGTTTTAGAGAAACAGTCTGAGCTGCTGAGCATACCTCTGCATACAGAAATTGTCACCTGGGAAAGCTATGAAGATGGTTTCACCAGGGCCGTGGAATATTTAAAAAAAGACCACTTGGTTGCCGGGGGAGTTTTTGGGGATATTAACCTTGCCGAGCATCGCCAGTGGGTTGAGAAAATGTGCAAGAGCTGTGATATAAACTATAACCTGCCTCTCTGGATGATGAAGGAGGAAGATGTTTCGAAAGAGCTGATTAACAGGAAAATCAAGGCTATGCTGGTGGCGCTCAGGCATGACTTGTTAAGCGAAAAGTGGCTTGGCCGTTACATGGATGAAGAATACATTCAACACTGTCTTGATCTTAAAATATCACCCTGTGGTGAAGGTGGAGAAGCCCACACCCTGGTTACAGACGGCCCTTTATTCAGCAAGCCCCTGCCATATAAAAAGGGTGAAATACTAAGAGATGAAAAGCGCGCCTTATTGCAGGTATTTGTCTAGCATCTATCGTTTGCCAGGCTTTTAATATTCGCATTGCTTCACTTATAGGATTAACTTTTATTAGCAGGTAAGCAGGAAATGAATTGTACCGTAAAGAAGTTTTTATAACACTCTTATAAGAAGATTGGGGGTATTTTTATGTCGGATGAAAGAAAAGTAAAAAAATGTCCGTACTGTGCTGAAGAAATACTGGAAGAAGCAATAAAGTGCAAACACTGTAAATCAGATCTGCCTGCACCCGACTCGGACCATCAAAAACAGGACCCGGAGCCTGAAACAGCAGATGTGCCTCCACCGTCACCTATACCCCCTATCCCTCCCGCGCCGTCCGAGAAAACTTCTGAGGAACCGGAGCCCGGGATGCCTGAACCTCCTACCCCGGTAATGCCGGATCAGGGCCCGCCACCCGTGCCGCCCATTGGTGCGAACCAGGCCCCACCACCGCCTGCACCTCCGGCTTCACCGCCTCCTCCGTCAGCAAAACCAGCGGTATCGGGGGGCAAATATGAATACCCAAAAGCCGGGGCAGGGATGAGGATTTTAGCATACTTGATTGATGGCATCATCAGTGTTATACCGCTGATTATCTTTTTGCCGATAGCTATTATTCCCTTCATCCGTTATGCCGAGGTTCAGAGCCATTACGGCGGGCCTTATACTGCCGGGCCCGGGGCCGGAATGATCATTCTATTGATCTTTGCAATCATTGTCGGTGGAGGTTGGAGCCTTTTCTACTTCCTCCTCCGGGACGGATTTGGCGAGGGACAAAGCTGGGGTAAAAAAATCTGCGGTTTGATGGTAGTTAACCTGGACAATAACCAGCCCTGTGACAAGGGTAAATCTTTCCTAAGGAATATTATTTTGTGGATCCTGAATGCGCTTGCACTAAGCATAGTTGAACTTATCGTGCTGCTTGTTCACGATAAAGGGCACCGGCTTGGAGACATGGTCGGTTCTACCCAGGTAATTGAAATTGTCCATTATAAACGGTAAACGATGCAGGCGCTGGCTTCACTAACTCCGATTGTTGCAGTTTTTTTACTGCTGGTGGTTTTCCGTTTACCGGCCAGGTTGGCCATGCCCCTGGCCTGGGTATATACAGTGCTAATTGCCCTCTTTTTCTGGCAGGTGCCATTTATAATAGTTGCTGCATCAAGCCTGCAGGGGTTGGTCATAGCACTTACTTTGCTGTATATAGTTTTTGGCGCTATTCTCATGCTGAATACATTAACAGAAAGTGGCGCAGTGGCAGTAATGAGGAGCGCGTTTTCCAAAATAACAACCGATCGACGCATCCAGGCAATCATTGTTGCCTGGATGTTTGGTTCATTCATAGAAGGTGCGTCAGGATTTGGAACGCCTGCTGCCGTTGCTGCCCCGTTACTTGTAGTTTTAGGGTTTCCCGCTGCCGCTGCTGTGCTCAGCGCCTTAATCATTCAAAGCACACCCGTATCTTTTGGAGTTGTGGGTACCCCAATTCTGCTTGGTGTCGGCTCCGGCCTGGATCACCCCGAAATACACAGTTTATTGGGGTCTGCCGATATGGTTTCACCCGCCTTCACTGCTTATCTCTACCAGATAGCCGGCTACATTGGCATAGTCCATGCTATAATCGGCACTTTTATTCCCCTGGTCATGGTGCTTATGTTAACCCGCTACTTCGGCGAGCATAAATCCTGGAAAGAAGGTTTGGAAGCAGCGCCCTTTGCTATTTTCGCCGGGCTTGTATTTACTGTTCCCTATGCCCTGATCGCTAACTTAATCGGTCCCGAATTTCCATCCCTGATTTCTGCCCTCCTTGGTCTGCCCATCGTGGTCTGGGCAGCAAAAAATAAGTTTTTAACGCCTAAAAGCAGCTGGGATTTTCCAGCCTTTTCTGAATGGGAAGCATCCTGGATTGGCGAATCAAACCGAATTAAACCCGGTGAAGCAGGGAAAATGCCACTTCTTGCAGCCTGGCT
>SKWE01000073.1 GCA_007129055.1 Syntrophomonadaceae bacterium | reverse complement strand
GCCTCCGCCTGCATAACCTGGGCCCTGCCCATTTCAAACCCTTCCCTTGTAACATAAGAATTGAGGGCCATGTTCTGCGATTTAAAAGGCGCCACGCTGTAGCCATCCTGTTTAAGAATTCGGCACATGGCAGCACAAAGGAAGCTCTTTCCCACTGAAGATGCCGTGCCCTGGAACATAATAGTTTTTGCCATATTTACAACTCCCTAAATTAACTTTTAGCCATGGCTTGTTTTATACAGCAATCTTTCACTGCTCTTTTAGAAAAGCCACAGTTTCTGCTACCAGGCGCAGGTTTTCCTCGCGCCTGCGGACTGCGATCCTGAAATATCTTTCATCCAGGCCGGGGAAATTATCGGCTCTTCTAACCAAGACACCCCGGCGGGCCAGGTATTCCTGGTAACGTTCAACGGTGAACCCGGGCAGCAGGCTCCGGATTAAAAGGTAGTTGGCTGAACCATCGAAAACATGAAAAACTTCCATTTCAGTAAACTTGTCAATTAAGAATTTGCGCTCTTTGCTGATCAGGTCCAGGCTGCTTTCAATATACCCCCGTGATTTTAAACAGAACAGACCGGCCCTCTGGGCCAGGAAGTTTACCCGCCAGGGGTCGCCCCAGCGTGTGATATGATTTATATTATTTTCAGGGCCGATCATGCAGCCCAGCCTTAACCCCGGCAGGCCCCAGAGTTTAGTTAGCGAGATTATAACCCACAGGTTTTCCTTATCCAGGTCGCGAAGGCTTTCCCGGTCAGATCCTGTTAGAGGTATAAAACTTTCATCAATCATCAGGTCTGCCCCCTGGCCTGATACAGCATCAGCCAGCCGGCATAGCTCTCTGCGGAGATACAGTTTGCCGGTGGGATTATTGGGATTGCAAAATATGAGAAGATCACCCCTGGTAAGGTTTTCAGCCAGCGAAGGCAGTTCAACATCTTCACCGGGTGGAAGGGAATAGCGAACCACTTCTGCGCCACAGAGACGGGCAGCCCTTTCATACTCAGAAAAGGAAGGGGCGGGAACAAATACCCTTTTCGGCCTGTTACACAGGTGCAGCAGATGAATCAGTTCATTGGCGCCGTTTCCCAGCAGCAAGCGTTTTTCAACCACCTGAAAAAAAGAGGCCAAACCTGCTCGCAGTTCCCGGGCCTGGGGAGAAGGGTAAGCAGTCATATCAGGCAGGCTCTCCCTTAGATGATCCAATAAGCCGGGCGGCGGCCCAAGGGGATTGATATTACTACTAAAATCTACAAGGTTGCCATCTGCAGGGTTCCAAAGCTTTAGCGCCTTTTTAAGGTCGCCGCCATGGCCGCCGGTTTCATCGTCAAATGCCCTGGACAAGACTTATCACCACTTCCCTGTTATACTAAACCGCTATAGTAGAAAAACGAACAAAATCCAATCAGAAAGAAAACTTCCCCCAATTCACTTGAAGCGCCCAGTATATCTCCCGTGATACCGCCCAGGCGGCGCGCAGCATACCAGGCCAGGATAAAAGCAGAGAGGAGGGCCAGAACTGATCCAGCTATAATTGGAACAACCAGGGGATTAATAAAAAGTACAAAAAAAGTTATGATCAAAACCGACCACAGGGAAGCCTTAAGGAGTATTGGCCGCTGCAGCCCTCTTAGGAAAAGATCGCCAAGCCCCTTGTTGCGGGCGGGGGGAAACCAGGTTCCGGCAAAAACAATAGACCACCTGCCGGCCAAGAGCATAAAAAAGATAGCATAATACAACATTTCAGCCTGCAGCCCGGCCAGCAGGGAAAATTTCAAGAGGTAAACAAAAAATATTGAAACAGCACCCATTACACCTACAGCACTATCGTCCATGGCCCGGAAAGCTTTTTCCCGATCCGTAGTACCGATCAACCCGTCGGCCGTATCTGCCAGGCCGTCAAAATGCAAACCACGGGTTAATAAAAAACTGATGATAAGGACAATAACTGCAACCGGGCCGACAGGTAATATATGTGCTAACAGCCAGGCAAAAGCCGCCAGAATTAGCCCCAAAGTCGCCCCGGCGAGGGGAAAAGTAGAGGCCGAATTAGAAAGCTCTTTGCCATCAGGGCCAAAACTGACAAAAGGCAGGGGAATAATGGTTAAAAATGAAAGTGCACGCAGGTAGCTGTTCAAAAAAGAAATACCTCCCCGCTTCTTAGGTAATAAGCAAAGACAATAAGAACTATTGCAGACAGTATCGATACCCTCTGAAACAGCAGAAGCCCCCGTTGGATATCCTTACGCAGGGGCAGATCTCCTGCAGCATTTATTACGGGCCGTTCCACCGCAGCCCCATCAAAATAATCAGCACCGCCAAACCGGATACCCAATACTCCCGCTGCTGCAGCTTCAGGCCAGGCGCTGTTCGGACTGGCATGTTTATTGTGATCCTGCATTAAAACTTTCCATCCTTCTTTGCCCCTGCCCTGCAGTATACCGGCCAGGACAATAATTACAGCAGTCAGGCGGGCAGGTATATAGTTCAGGAAATCGTCAGTCCTGGCTGCAAAATAACCAATATCTTTATATTTTACTGTTTTGTATCCAAGCATGGAGTCAAGCGTGCTGACTCCCTTATAGAATACAGCGAGTACCGGACCACCAAGGGCAGCAAAGAAAAGCGGGCCTATGAGGCCGTCAGCGCTATTTTCAAAAAGGCTTTCCAGGGCTGCTCTTGATATACCGCTTTCATCCAGGTTCGCCGTATCCCGGCTAACCAGCAGGGCCACACTGGCCCGGGCTTTTTGCAACCCAGGCTGCTCAAGATCTTTGTCCACCCTTGACAGGTGGCGATAAAGATCTCCCCCGGCAAAAACTGAGAATAAGATATAAACTTCAACGATTATCCCTATTAAAAAATTTGCCTGGTAAGCAGTTTTTAAAACATAGTAAGTAAGCAGCGCTGCTCCTCCGGCAGTGATTAAAACAGTTATCACTCCTCCTAGTTTGAGCCCCGGCCCGGACCTAAAGATACGACGGACTGCTTTTTCTAAAAGACTGATCAGAAGGCCAAGTGCTCTTACCGGATGAGGAAGCCACCTGGGATCACCAATTATTAAATCCAGTAAGTAGGCTGCCCCAAGAGCTGCAATTGCCAGGTAAACTTTTTCCATCTATTTTATCCTCTGCGGTATTCCGCAAATGACCATCCACACCTGGTCTGCAGCCGCAGCTAACACCTGGTTCGCACGCCCGGATAAATCCCTGAAGGCCCGCGCTACTGGAAAATTAGGAACTACTCCCATACCAACTTCATTTGTTACAACCAGGATATCTGCCGGACAGTTGACTGCTGCCGCTGTAAATTCCCGAACATATTCGCAGGTATGATCTGCAGCTGCAGCAATTAACTCTTCATCGGCGAATATATCTTCACCTTCCCTTACTGCTCCCTGGCGATCCAAATGGCCCAGCATCCGGTTTGTGATGAGTAAAGTAAGGCAATCCATAATTACCAGGCTTTCTCTGCTTTCTATTTTTTTCAGGACTGTATGCGGGTTTAGCGGCTCTTCAACTGTTATAACCTCTTCAGGGCGTCTGCTCTGGTGAAGGGTTACTCTCTCCCTCATTTCTTCATCTTCAACCCTGGCAGTGGCCAGGTAAATCACCTGTTTACCACTTTCCAAAGCCAGTTTTTCAGCAAAGGAGCTTTTCCCGCTGCGCACACCACCGGTAATTAAAACAAGACCCTGACTGCTGTTAACAGCGCTATCCTTCATCTTCTAATCCTCCGTTTTCAGATAATAGCGAAGGAAGACCTTCTATTTTTTCTAAAGCTATCGCCCCTTCATCAACCAGGCGCTGCATCAATATACCAGCCCTGCTGCTGTAATCACGATCTTCTACACCTTCGAGGTCGATAATATAGGTGGGCTTACCTTCCCTTAAAACGGTTTCCACTTCATCAAAAATAGGCAGGTTGCCTTCGCCGAAAGCAATTGGGGGAATTACTACAGCATCGGCAGCACGCAGCATTTGCAAATGTTTTTCCCGGCGCTGCTCGTCAAGACTGGTAAAAGGCGGCAGTATAATTACCGGCAGATTGTGAAAGTGGGCAAAACGACAGCCACTATCCTGGGCTGAAACAGGGCCGATAGAAAGCCTGCACCCTTTCTGGTTGAGCAGTTCAAGGGCAGATAGCGCTTCTTCACCCCCGCCGATGACATGAACCAGTGACCCATGGTTAGGCTCTTTTTCAGGATCTCTGCCCCGGGCAACACTGATTTGCAAAACCCCATGCAGCGGGTGACGATAGGTGGAGGCGGGTATACCATAAGATTTATGAATATTTTCTGGGGTGATAACCTCTTCCGGCCTGCCAGTTGCCAGCACCCGACCGTCGGAAAGCATGACAAAACGGCTGAAATGATGTACTGCAAGGTTAATATCGTGAATAGCGGCTATTACTGTTACCCCCTGCTCCCTGTTCAACCGGGCTGCCAACTCCAGCAGCATTGACTGGTAACCGATATCCAAATTAGCTGTTGGTTCATCTAACAGTAAAACCTCGGGCTGTTGGGATATAGCCCGGGCCATGATTACCCTTTGTTTTTCCCCCCCGCTGAGGGTAGCTATTGAACGTTCGGAGAGATGCGAGACACCGGTCATTTCCATGGACCGCTTAACGATTTCATAGTCTTCCCTGCTTTCTTTTTGGAAACGGCGCAGGTATGGAAATCTGCCCATCATGACAATATCTTCAACTGAAAAATCAAAGTCGGCAGTGGTTTCCTGGGGTACTACAGCCATTAAACGAGCAGCTTCCCTGCTATTTAACTTGTCCAGGTCGCGCCCGTCAAGGATAATCCTGCCGCCCGTAGGCTGAAGAATGCGGCTAATACATCGTAAAAGCGTTGATTTACCGGCACCGTTAGCCCCTAAAAGGGCAACCAGGTCGCCTTTTTCAATCTTAAATTCGGCGCCGTCCAAAACCGGAAAGGTGTCGTATGTTAATGTCAAACCATGAACATCAATGCTCAGCCCCACCTGATTAACCTCCCCCGCCAAAATAACGCAGTTTCTTACGTTTCTTCAATAAATAAATAAACATTGGCGCCCCGATAAGGGCTGTGATAATCCCCACGGGCAGTTCAGAGGGCGCGATAATTAACCTGGCCAGGGTGTCCGTTGCAATCAGGAGCGTTCCACCCAACAGGGCTGACGCCGGGATTAAAAAACGGTGGTCTGGTCCGGCTATAAGACGGATAAAGTGTGGCACTACAAGCCCTACAAAGCCGATTATACCGCTGGTTGAAACAGCCGCTGCCACCAATAGAGAAGCGCCTACCAATAAAATCTTTTTTACCCTCTCAGTGTTGACCCCAAGATTGCTGGCTGTCTCCTCGCCGAGCAGCATGGCGTTAAGCTCCCGGGAGAAAAACGAAACACAGATATAACCAACCAGGGCATAAGGGACCATTACCTGAACCTGGTGCCACGTTGCGCCGCCCAGGCCACCCATCATCCAGAAGACAACCATGTGCAGTTTCTCCCCGGCAAAATAGGTTAACAGAGATACGATTGCTGACAGAAAAGCGCTGACTGCTATACCGGCCAGCAGCAAAGTCATAACCGGAACAGTCCTTCCAACCCGGGCCATGCTGTAAACCAGCATCATGGTAGCTATCCCACCGCCAAAAGCAAACAGCGGAACAGCCCCAAAGCCACCAAGGGTAAGGCTGAAGCCTCCAAGCATGGCAAAAACGGCTCCCAGGGCGGCCCCGGAAGATATTCCAATCACGTAGGGATCGGCCATGGGATTACGGAAAAGTCCCTGGAAAACCGCGCCTGCCACGGCCAGTGAGCTGCCCACGGCGGCTGCCAGTAAAACCCGGGGCACTCTTATTTTAAGAAGGATATCGCTATATACCGGCGCTATCTCTTCTGCCACCGGTGAATCATAAAAAGGTATAGTGTCCAGCAAAATAGTAAAAACGGAGCGCCAGCCAATAGACACCGCTCCCCAAATCAAAGCGGCCAGAATTGAAAAGAAAAGCAGCACAAAGAGCCCGGTCATAAACAGGGGCTTGACCAGGCCGCTTCTGCTTTTTATTCCATTATTCATTAATACCTGTTTAACCGTTTTAAACAACCTCAAATCTATTTAAATAGTGGCATTGTTAATTAGAAAAGGTCGGGATAAAAAATCCTTGCCGCTTCTTCAACAGCATCTACAACCCTCGGCCCCGGACGGGCAAAAGCGTCATCCGATATTGCATAAACCCTGCTGTTTATAACAGCAGGAACACTTTCCCAACCAGGACGATCAGTCATACCTTCAACCACAAAATCCGCTGTTCCGTGATAATCGGGGAAAAGGATAATATCAGGCTGTCTTTCTGCCACGTACTCGGCACTAACCTGGGGATAGTTTTCTTCCAGGTCGCCAAAAATATTTATCCCACCGGCCAGGGAAATAATTTCATTGATGAAAGCCCCTTTTCCGGCACTCATCAGGGGATCTGAGTAGACTTCGTAATATACATTCACCCGGTCTTCAGGATCTACAGTGTTTACAACCGATTCAACTTCCGCGATACGTTCCTGCATGGATGCGATAAGCGCTTCACCATTAGCAATAACCCCGGTTACTTCTGCTACCAGCGACATACTGGTATATAGCTCAACCAGGTTAGAAGACTCAATAACCAATACAGCGATACCAAGCTCTTCCAGGCGCGGCACTTCTTCCTCATGGAGAGTGGAAGCTAGAATCAAATCGGGCTCCAGCTCCACTATTTTTTCAATACTGGGGGTTGCAAAACCTCCAACTATATCTTTTTCCATTGCCTCCGGGGGATAGTTACAATACTCTGTTACCCCTACAATCCGATCTCCAAGATCTAAGGCAAAGGCAACCTCTGTGTTGCTAGGCGAAAGCGATATAATTCTCTGCGGAACTCCCGTGATGACCACTTCACGGCCCATTTGATCGGTCACAACAACAGTCCCATCAATTTCTACCGGAGTGTCGTTTTCAACAACTTCTTCCTCAGGCGCTTCATCGGGTTCAACGATTTCTTCACCGCTTTCACAACCGATTAGCAAAAAACAAAATACTATTACTGCCATGACAACAAACAAGCTTTTCTTCATTTTTCTCTCCTTCTTTTCTTAAAAATTCACCTAACCTGCAAAAAATACTTATATCCCCTGCGGGATATCTTTCAAACAGTGAATTAAAACAACAAAAAACCACGGTAAAACGTGGTTTTTGCACCCCGCCTTACCCTTTCACCCGAAGGGGTTAAGCGTAAGCTTTCAGGCAGGTCTCCTGGCTCGTGTTCACTGCGCCCCCAGCCTTCCCGGCAATTACAACCAGTGGCCTTTAGGGAGCGCCTCCCACTTACAGTGGCGGGACCGCGCCGGACTTTAACCGGCTTCCCTTTTCAGTCAAATGACACCTGAATAGCTTTATACAACAGTCGCCGATATTATAGCATTCTATTACGCTGTTGTCTAATTTGAGACTTGTTTACCGGATGACAAAACCGGTTCCTTTAAAACACCAAGATTAGCAAGGGTGAAAATTACCAGGGCAGCCCAGATCAGGCAAAAACTCAGGAAGTGGTAAATGGTAAAATGCTCCCTGAAAATAAAGACTCCCAAAAATAGATTGATTGAAGGGGCTATATATTGTAAAAACCCCATCATTGAAAATGTAGTGTTTTCTATGCCCCTGGCGTACAGCAACAGCGGGATTGCTGTAATAACACCAGTGCCGGCCAGGATAAGGCCCGTAGAAAATGGCGTAGTATTTAACGCCCCAATTCCAGATGCTTCAAGATTATAGATATAAACCAGGGCAAGAGGCATTACAATGAAAGTTTCCAGGGTGAGCCCGGTTATGGAATCTATTTTGACCATCTTCTTAATCAAACCGTAGGCAGCAAAACTGGCAGCAAGGAAAAGAGCTATCCATGGCACCCTGCCATACTGCACAGCTATCAGCAAAACCCCAAGGCCAGCCAGAATAAGCGCCGTAAGCTGCCAGCGGGTTAGCCTTTCCTTAAGAACTGTAACACCAAGAACTACTACAACCAGGGGGTTAATAAAATAGCCCATGCTTGCCTCAATAACAAAGTCATTGTTTACCGCATAGATATATGTCAGCCAGTTAACGCTGATTAAGGCTCCGGCGAAAAACATTAACAGCAACTTTTTTTTGTTTGCCGCTGCAATGAGCAGTTTTTTTAGGCCATGGGTTGCAATAACCACAAGGGCCATAAAAACGAAAGACCAGAAAACCCTGTGGGCAAGAATTTCTAAGGCGGGAATTACCTGCAGCAGTTTCCAGTATAGCGGCAAAACACCCCAGATAGTATACGCGGCAATACCATACCAGATTCCCAGTGCGTTTTTGTCCATGTTTTTTGTGGTAATTCGCATATTAAAAACCCTCAGTCAATAAGCTGTAAAACATTTATAGCTTATATCCTAAAGGGCAAACTGGCAAGAGCTATTCAATTGAAATAATATTTAATTATTCACATGCCGGACAGTCATCATCTGTCTTGCCGCCGTTATACATTCTGCGCCGCCGACAGCGGGGGCAACCCTGCTCTCCTTCAATGGCATATGTGCCACCGTGAATACGAAGCGCTTTACCTTCAACAATTGCCAGGGTTATTTTCTGACGGGCCGATATTAAAATGCGCTGCAGCGTACTTTGTGCTATATTCATGCGGGCAGCGCAATCATGCTGCTCGAGTTCCTCAAGATCTTTTAACCTGATCGCTTCCACTTCATCTACAGTAAGAACTACCTCATCAAGCAAAGGCATAGGAATTCCTGTCGGCTTAAAATATGTATAGCGCGGCATTTCACTTACCCTGCGCGGTTTAAAAGGACGCGGCATAGCACTTAACTCCTCTAAGTTTATTAAATTGCTTACATTTATCTTAGCAAAAACACGATCACCTTGCAACCAATTTTAATAATACTTAAAGTTTTCCCATATTTCTTCCACCAGGCTGGATAACGGGCCGTGATCATATTTGACCAGGGGTATTTTGTTTAGCATGGCATCAACAAAAGCCCGATCAAAGGGTATTTTGCCCAACACCGTGATATTTTCTTTTTTACAATAGCTTTCAATTGCTCTCGTTTGCTCTTCGGAAATATCGTAACGATTAATACAAACTGCTGCAGGAACCCTGAAATGGCAGCACACAGAAACAATCCTACCCAGATCATGAATTCCCGAGACTGTAGGTTCAGTAACCACCAGGGCCCTATCTGCACCCGACAGGGAGGCAATAACAGGGCAGCCAATTCCCGGGGGCCCATCTATCAGCAGGTATTCTTTTCCCCCTGCCCCGGCCAGCTCCTCACCTTTATTGCGAATTATGGTCACGAGTTTTCCTGAATTTTCTTCAGCTACACCTAAACGGGCATGAACCAACGTACCGTAAGGAGTCTTTGATATGAACCATTGTCCGGAAATTGTTTCGTTCATACTTACCGCCTGGTGAGGGCAGGCATAATAACACAGCCCGCACCCCTCACAAGCTATTTTGTCAACAGTATAATCTTCCGAGACAGCTTCAAAGCGGCATAGTTCGCGGCAGAGATTACAGGATTCGCATTTCTCCTGATCAATATTTGCCATCTTTGATGCGCTAAAATCATGACGTTCCAGCATATCAGAACCTGTTAGCAAGCTTAGATTTGCTGCGTCCACATCTCCATCAACAAGAACAGTATCTTCACAGGCAAGAGCGGCAAAAGAAGCAGTTAGCGAAGTTTTTCCGGTACCCCCTTTACCGCTGACAAGGGTAAGCTTTTTCATTGCTGCAAAGCCACCTTTCTTGCTGATAGAATACGGAGATATATGTCATGGAACCGTTCCTTCCACCCCGGAAGATTTAATACTGCCGTTTCACCCCTGGCGTATAGGCGGGCCAGATCAAGATCCCACGGGATTTTATAGAGTACGGGCAGGTTTTTTTTTGAACAGTATTCTTCAACACCGTTATCACCAATATCAGAACGATTTATTAACACCCCTGCCGGTATGCCAAGTTTAGAAACCATTCTAGAGGCAAGATCAAGATCACTTAATCCAAATGGCGTTGGTTCTGTTACCAGAACACAATAATCACAACCTGCTGCGGCGGTTACAACCGGGCAAGAAGTTCCGGGGGGTGCATCAATTATTGTTATACAATCCTTGCTAATCATCTTTTTAACAGCGTTAATCAGGGGAGGTGACATAGCCTCCCCTGGGTTCAGGCAGCCATGAATAAAATCCAGGCCATTGACATTTCCTCTTTCAATTACCCCGATGGGGCGATCAATATCAGTAATTGCTTTTTCGGGACAAAGATAGGTGCAGCTCCCACAACCGTGGCATAGTTCACTAAGAACCATAACCTGATCCTGGAATACTGCAAGAGCATTGAACATACATACTTCCGCACATTTGCCACAAAAAGTACATTTAAAGTGGTCTACTGACGGAACAGGAATGCCAACTTCAACCCTGTAGTCAAATTCAGGCTTCAGAAAGAGATGGGCATTCGGTTCTTCCACATCACAGTCAAGAAGCTGGATTTTCATATCCTTTAAGGCTAAAGCCAGGTTGACTGCTACTGTGGTTTTTCCGGTTCCGCCCTTGCCGCTCGCTATTACTATATTCATCAACTAATTCGCCCCATCGCACATGTATTTGGCATTATTCAAGCTCAGCCATTCTTCTTTCAGTTTCAGCAAGTTCT
>SKWE01000227.1 GCA_007129055.1 Syntrophomonadaceae bacterium | reverse complement strand
TTCAAACCGGTCGGGAAGAATTCCCCCGTATTTAATCTCTGCACCAAGCTGGCCGGCCAGGTGCATCAGGGCAGGTGCATTGCTGTCCCTGATTTGACCGGGCCCGATTTCCTTACTGTGATAGTCTCTTAACTCATCCCCGCTGGAGAAAAAACCGATACAGGGCTTGCGGTATACCTTCATAGATGTTATGCCCAGCGAAGCGAGCAGCCCTATTTCCGGTGCACGCAGCTTATGTCCCTTTTGTAATACAGGGTCGCCTTTTTTTAAATCTTCTCCGCGGTGGATAACATTTTCACCGGGGGCAACCTGGCGGAAGGCCTGGACAGTTGTATCAGACAGATCTACATCTTCAATCATAACCACAGAATCTGCCCCTTCAGGCAGCATACCTCCAGTATGGACCAGGCAGCACTGCCCGTTTTTTATGGGCTGCGCAGTTTGTCCCATTAGAACTTCACCCACGTTTTCCAGCAGTGCCGGGATGCTTTCACTTGCGCCAAAAGTATCCCTTGCTGAAACGGCATAACCATCCACTGTTGAACGGTTAAACCCGGGAACATCCTCGGTAGCTGTCAGTGATTCTGCCAGGAAACGGCCGCCGGCTGATTCAAGCGAAATTTCCCCGGAATCCAGGGCAGTAAAGTTTTCAGCTATAATAGCCATTACCTTTTCAGGCTCAGTTACTTTCATTAACTTCATTCAGGCACCTCGTCGGTTAAAATAAAAAATCCACGCCCCCAGTTGCAGGAAAACGCGGCTTTTTGCCAAGATCTCCTTTCCAAGCACGGGAGGCGGGGGGATTTCTCCCCCAGCCCAGGCCTTCCACCATAGCTTTTATTAGCAGTAGGTGAAGAGGCTCGGAGTTATATGCAATCACAATCAACATTATATCATATAGTCCTTATATTATGAAACCGTAAATGGATTAGTAAGGATAGAAAATAAGTCCAAGCAGGGCACCGGCTGCTATGAAATAGAGAGGGCTTACCGGCCGGAAGATGCTGGCAACCAGTATGGCAGCAAAGATTAAGGCGGAAGGAGTGTCGATTATTGCTGTTCCCCCAAGACTGTAAGATGCCAGCAGGATCAGCGCTACCATGGCGGAGCGCAGGCCGTTGATAAAGTTTTCAGCTCCAGGATTTTGAATTACCTTCAGTAAAACCCTGGATAGCAGCAGCAGTAATACCAGCGACGGGGTGATTACTCCCAGGGTGGCAACCAGGGAACCTGCTACACCGGCCATTTTGTAGCCGATAAATGTTGCTGCGTTGATCGATATAGGCCCGGGTGTCATTTCTGCCACGGCGATTATATCTAAAAATTCGGGAGCGGCAAGCCAGCCATGAACAGAGATTACTTCTGCTTCCATCAGTGGAATCATGGCATATCCTCCGCCGATAGTAAATAGGCCGACTTTAAGAAAAGACCAGTATAGCGAAAGCAGGATAGTCATGCGCTATTTATCCCTCCCCCGGTATAGGATAAGTCCAATAATTCCGCCTAAGAGCAGGACAAGAATGGGATGCACCTGGGTGAGTATAGCAATAATAAGCAGGGCGGCACAGAGTACAATACCGCTTACACCGTGCAGTATTTCTTTGCCCATTTTATATGCGGCGGTGGCAATCAGGGCAACCACTGCGGGCCTGATGCCGTAAAAAACAGCCTGAACGTATTCATTATCCCGGACCATGGGATACAGGTAAGCAGCTATAGCCAGCAGGATTATCACTGACGGAGCTGTTACACCCAGTGCGCCCATTATCCCGCCGGGAGTGCCGCGCAGCCTGATCCCTATTTGGATGGCGCTGTTCAGGGCCAGCTGGCCCGGCATGCCCTGGGTGATGACCAGGATATCAGCAAAGTCCCTGTGTGTTACCCACTTTTTGTTTTCTACCACTTCCTGCTGGATAACAGGGAGGATAGCGTAACCACCTCCAAAAGTAAAAGCGCCCACTTTTAAAAACGTGAGCAAAATGGATAACAGAGATTCAGTTTTTTTTGGCTCATCCTGCTGTGATGGCAAAAAGCGACCCCCACTTTCATGGTTAACAGATAAAACTATACCGGGTTATTATTCTTTTTGTCGTTATTGTTTGGTGTGCCTGCCTGTTCATGTTTTTCGAAGACGCGCATAACTGTCTGCAGGGAAATAATCAGGTTTTCCCTCTCTGATTCCTCAAGATTTTGGGCCAGATTATTGAAACGGTGGGATCGTCTTTCAAATACTAACCTTGCCAATTCCCTGCCGTAAGAGGTGAGGGCTACACGGACAACCCGGCGGTCTTTCTCGTCGCCACGTCTTTTAACCAGGTTTAAGTTAACCAGCCGGTTTACCAGGCGGGTGGCTGCACTTTCTGCAAGATATATTTCAGAGCTAAGCCTGCCCATTGTCAGGTCATCGTGAAAATACAGAACCAGAAGAGCATTGATCTGGCTGGGAGTTATACCCAGCCCGGTTAATTCACGGTTTTCTTCGGCGCTCAGGTAATGCATTAGCTTTGGAAAGATTGCCTGGATAGCAGAAGTGAATTTATCTATGTCCCTGTATTCGGCGCTCATCTATTATCTCCCCTGGGAATTTAATGCTTTAAATCTATAAATAGGTTAGGCTATTAATGTTAATATGTCAAGTTAATGAAAGCAGATCTATTTGTTCTCACCGGTTCATTTTGTTATACTTTAAACAGAAAGTCATATTATTGCCGGAGCTTAAACTGCGCTGGCTGGCATTGCCGTTTCAGGTTCCGGCTTGAAGGCTGGTGAGTATAGTGCTTTCTATTGTTGGAATAGCTCCTCATCC
>SKWE01000159.1 GCA_007129055.1 Syntrophomonadaceae bacterium | reverse complement strand
GACATGCCGCGCATTGATCCCGGTTTTACGGAACCACATGCTCCATCGGCGGCCATCTGGTGCTCGGCCTGCTTGCTGGTCAGTACTTCCTGGATCAATTCCTGAAGGGCTTTTTTATTACTTAAAACGGGGCGAACCGATATTTCGTCCTGCCAGTAGAGACAGGCTTTCAGGTTTCCCTCCGCCGTTAAGCGCAGGCGGTTGCAGGTGTTACAGAAATGTTTGCTGATCGGATGAATTAAGCCAACCGATCCCTTTGACCCTTCCAGGGTATAAGATTCTGCAGGGCCGGCGCCACCCGGCAGGGGAACAGGTATAAGCTGAAGTCCGGCTTTTCCGGCAGTTTCTTCAATGTAGCTTAAGGGTAAATAATGGTCCCTGTAGCCACAGTCATGATCACCGATGGGCATGTATTCTATAAAACGAACATGCAGGGGTTTCTCCAGGGTCAGCTTTAGGAAATCAAGCACTTCACCTTCATTAACCCCTTTCATCAGGACAACATTCAGCTTGACAGGTTCAAGATTATTTTCCAGGGCTGCTTCAATTCCATTTAATGCGGCATCAAGATCTCCACAGCGGGTTATTTGGCGGTAAAGTTCCGGCTTCAATGTGTCCAGGCTGATGTTAACCCTCTTCAGGCCGGCCTGTTTTAGTTCTCTGGCATAACGGCCAAGTAGAATACCATTGGTGGTCATGGCCAGGTCTGTAATACCCGGTACAGCGGTGATTCGCCCGACCAGGTCTACAATACCCTTGCGAACCAGCGGTTCCCCTCCGGTAATCCTTATTTTACTAATCCCAAGTTCAGCCCCTGCTTCAACAACCCTGATTATATCTTCAAAGCTGAGAATGTCTCCATGAGACATCTGCTCTATCCCGTCTTCACCCATACAGTACTGGCAGCGCAGATTGCAGCGGTCAGTTACGGATATTCTCAGGTAGTCGTGGTTTCTGCCAAATTTATCTTTCAATGTCATAGCTATTGCTCCTTCCCTGCATCCCTCATGCTGTAACCGCCCAGTGCTTCAACCTGGTTTCTAAAATTGCTGTCGGTAATAATAGATAACAGCAGTTTGGCTTCCGGGCTGTTATAGAATTCCTCGCTCATTAACAGGTCGTAGCGTTCCTCCACCAGGGGAACAAAATCTAAGTCGAAAGCCCTGGCTGCGGGCAAGATGCCTATTCCCACCCGTGCTGTGCCTGCTGCGACTGATGCGGCAACATTCAGGTGAGTATGCTCTTCACGTTCGTAACCGAAAATATGGGAAGCTGATAATCCTGCTTTTTCTATAAGATAATCAAAAAGAATTCTTGTTCCGGCACCTTTCTGACGGTTGATGAAAGACAACTCTTTGTTTGCCAGGTCATTGACTGTTTCAACTCCGTCTGGATTGCCTGCTGGAACAATCCAACCCTGCATGCGGTAAGCCAGGTTAACCAGGCGCATTTTGGCACCGGGGAGCAGTTTTTTGATGTAAGGCCAGTTATATTCTCCCGTTTCAGGATCAAAAAGGTGAACACCGGCAAAATGGGCCTGGCCGCGGCCAACGGCCGTTATGCCCCCCATGCTTCCCATGTGGGAGGAGGATAAGCTAACATTGGGGTCATTTTCTTTCAGGGCAGTATTAAGCAGATCAATAATCAGGTCATGGCTTCCGGCAGCAAGCAGGTTGCGGCGCAGCTCTGTTTCCGGCCGGTAGAGCTCTACTTCAACTTTTTCATCCTGCTCAAAGCCCAGGGAGTTTCCGGGTATAACCAGTAAACCGTCCGCCCTGACAAGCGACATTGTCACTCCTGCGCCGCGGGTCAGGGGGTTGGCTATGTAGCGGCCGTTTACATGTCCGATAGACATGCGCACGAATTCTTCTGCTCCCAGGTCTGAAACTACCCTGCGCCCCAGGGTAACATTCAGCTTGTCCCTTTGCGGCAGGGGGAGGCCCAGGTGGCGATAGATCAGGGGTCGGGCGAACCATTCAAGGCTCATGTATGCAGATACGGGATAGCCGGGAAGGCCTATAACAGGCTTTCCTGCCGCTTCTCCCAGGATAGTCGGTTTCCCGGGTCGCGTAGCAACACCGTGTAAGAAAACCCGGCCTATTTTTTCTATTACCGAAAAAGTATAATCTTTTTCCCCGGCAGAAGATCCTGCATTGATTATAACCAGGTCATAGTTGTCGAGGGAGTCGGTTATAGCTTCTTTAATTTTATCAAAGTCATCCGGCACGATTTCCATGATTTCCGCTTCAGCCCCCCATTCGGTGAGGTAGGAGGCTATAACGGTACTGTTAAAATCGGGAATACTGCCTTTATCTCTTCTATCCCCGGCCCGGACAATTTCTGAACCGCTTGGAATAATCGCAACCTTGGGTTTGGTAAGCAGGGAGACTTCTGTAATTCCTCCTGCTAAAAGAGCGCCAAGGTCAGGTGGCCTCAGGCGATGGAAGGCAGGCAGAATAAGCTCACCGGCAACCACGTCTTCACCTACGGCCCGGACATGCTGCCACGGTGTAGCCGGGGCCAGGATTTCGGCTGTTCCATCATCGTGTAAATGGATATCTTCAATTTTAATTACAGCATCGAATCCTTCCGGTAAGGGCCCGCCGGTATTTATGTTGTAGTAGCCGCTCTCCGGTTCCAGTCGCAGGGGGTTTTGGTCAGAGGCTCTGAATGTTTCTTCAGCCTTAACAGCAATGCCGTCCATGGCAGCCGAGTGGTAGCCCGGCATTGAGAAGCGGGCAAAGACGGGTTCAGCTGTTACGCGGCCCAGCGCTTCCGGTACCGGTTTTATTTCTGTTCGGCGCGGTGTGACTGTTTTGGATAAGAACAGTTCGAG
>SKWE01000216.1 GCA_007129055.1 Syntrophomonadaceae bacterium | reverse complement strand
TTTAAGGTGATTAAATCTCCCGTATCGATTAGCTCAGTTGCCCTGTTTACACCGTTCACTGCCGGGATTTCCATTTCCCGGGCAATAATTGATGAATGAACCAGCATGCCCCCGCGGCGTTCAATAATTCCCCCGGCCAGTGAAATGATAAAGGTCATCTGCGGCTGGACGGCATCAAAAACCAGTATTTCTCCCTTTTCAATGTTTTTGAAGTCATTAACCGCATTAATCACCCTGGCCCTTGCTGTTACTATCCCCGGTGAGGAAGGTTGGCCGATCAGCTGCCTTGGTTTCAGGTTTGTTTTACTTTTCTCTTTTCTTTCACCGTTCGGCGTCGTCAGTAGGGGTTTGCTGTTGTTTTCCAGGCTTTCCAGGACAGTTTCCCAATCATCCAAAACTACTTTACCTGGAACGGAATCTACCAGGCCTTTTGCCTTTAGTTTTTTCAGGCCTTCTTTCATATACTCAAGCAGCTGGTTTTCCAGTTTGCCAAGCAAAATATTATCGTCATCACGCAGTTTCCAACTCAGGCGGCCGATACGCAGCCAGTTCACTGCCTCTTCTCTCTTATCTTTACCGGCAGCTTCAAAATATTCTTTCTCCAATTTATCCAGATCCAGCGAACCTTTATTTTTAGCTTTAGGCTCTTCCACATCTTGTGCAGGGTTATGATCTTCAACTGGTGTTCCCCGACTTTCATTGCTACTGTTGCTTAACGAAACAATAGTTTTTAATATAACTTCCTGGTTTTCAGCCATGCTTCGGTTTTCGTAAAAGATATTCATATCTTCTTCAAGTAGTTTTCTAAAACCCTTTGCAAACTCTTGAATCTCGGGTTTTCCCCTGGCGGTCTTTTCAAGAAAAGTTACTACTTCAGTCTTGTCATCTCCCTCCAGGTAGGCGGTAAGTATTGCTTTTAGCTGTATGTTTCCTGCTAATAAATTTCCCAGCTTAACCAGGGCGTTGTTTCTTTTTGCCGCCAGCAGCTGATCACTTTTTAAGAGATTTATAAATATATAGGGGTCGGCTGGTTTCAGCAATTCGTTATAGTAAAGTCCAAAACTGCGTATACCATGGGCGAAGGGGATAAAATCATCCCTGTAGGTCTTTTTCCACTTTTCATAGCTCTTGCCCCTCTGTTTGAAACGATCTAAAAAAAGCGCCATGCCAGGCGGGGGCGGCCCTTCGGCGGCAAAGGCTTCAACTTCTGCAATCAGACCTGGTATCAATTCTTTTTCAACCCGTTCCGCAAGCTTCTGCAGCTCGGCTTTTTTCGGGGTCAGGGTAAGATACCAGTCCCGCTCCGAATCTTCAACAGCTGCTTTCTTAATCTTTGTAATTGGCCTGACCTGCAAAACGCTTAATTCCTTACCCGTCCAGGCCCATTCAATGTCAATGGGAGCTTCAAATGTTTTTTCAAGGTCCAAAAAGCTTAAAGCCAGGTTATTAAGCAAATCAATGGTTATAATCTCCCGGTCACTTTTCTTATGAAGTTCAGAAATAGTACCGCTTTTTTTGTTGTATACAAATCTCTGCGGTTCTTCAATGTTATCAACCAGGCGGTCGAGAGAGCCTTCAACTGTTTCAATAATCATTTGATCCCGGTTGCCCGTCGCCGGATCTGCAGTGAAAGCAAGCCCGGTAAGCGGGGCCGGCTCCATCAGTTGGATCAAAACCGCCATTGCACTCTTACGGGCATCAAGCCTATTCTCCAGGCGGTAAAGCAGGGAGCGGTCGCTCCATAATGAAGCCCAGACCAGCTTTATCTTTTCAATTAGCTCCGGAACAGGCACATTAACATATGATTCATGGATGCCGGCAAATGAGTGAGCGGCTGAATCTTCAGCGGGGGCGGATGAGCGGACCGCAAATTTAGCATCAGCGGGCCAATTGGAAATATGCTTCAGGATATCTTTTTCCAGATCCGGATCCAGCTTTCCCCTGGTAAAAATGGAGCGAATCCTGAAAGCGGCATCCCATATTTCTTCCCAGCGCATATTTTCAAAAGGTTTCCTGTACAGTTCAAAGTCAATAGAATACTGTAAGTTGTTGTCTCCGGCGAAGCGGCGGTAGCATTCTATGCTTAACGCAAACCCGTCAGGAACGCGGTAACCATTTCTGATGCAAAGTGAAAGATTGCGCGATTTATTGCCCAGCAGGCTGGATGGGAAGTCATAAGCTTTTGTTAGTGGGACTATGAAGTTTCTGGCGGTATCCACTCGTATACCTCCTGGAAACGCCTGACGTAGAAATAGCGCACTGCCCGGACAAGTATTAAACTGGAGGATTTGGATTGAACAAACTTTTCAAGGTAGCCGTGCCTGTCAAGCAGCAGTTTAGACCATAATTCTATCTCATCAGGGCTTTCAAGGGGCCTGGCCTTACCGGTTATAGTTACTGCCCGAATCAGGTTGATGCTATCCGGCTGCAGGGAGCGGGTATCGACCAGCAGAGAAACCCGGCGGTTATCCTTGATCTGGCTGTATTTCCTGGTCTGGGTGGGGGTGGAAAAAACAAGATGGGTCAGGTCATCACTGGCGGCGAAAGAGATCAGCGCCGTGTAGGGCTGCCCTTCACCCTGGGTGGCTAAAACAGCAAAGGGTTGTTCAAAACAGAGTTCCTTTATTTCAGTTTCTATCTGCGCTGCGGAACAATCACCGCTGCAGGATACCACATCGATAAACATTGGCTCATCGTAATCACGCTTCACAGAAAACCCTCCCCGCAAGATAAAACCTAAAGGCGATGCACCGTTTATTATATTCTATCACAGGGGAAGAGAATCAATCGCATTTTTTTTCCGGTTCCTTGATCAGCAGCGCGAGGATGATTCCGGCAAAACAGAGGGCGGCGGCAATAAAAAATGCCGT
>SKWE01000050.1 GCA_007129055.1 Syntrophomonadaceae bacterium | reverse complement strand
TATAAAAAATTAGCCTCTGCTATAGAACTGCCGGCACTGGTTATTCACGGAGAACATGACCGCCTGGTTCCAATCGAACAGGGGCAGGATCTAATAGACAGTTTAGGCTCGGAAAATAAAAAGATGGTAGTTATTCCCCGGGCTGATCATAATGATGTCATATTTGCCGATTCCAGGATTTATTTCGATGCAGTTGAAGATTTCATCAAAAGTGTAATGTAGAGTTCTTACCGTGGGAGGTAATAATAATGAAAATAGAAGAAATAATGACCACAGACGTGATCACTGTTTCGACAAGCGATTCAGTGGAACAATGTGCCAAGCTGCTGCAGGAGCATAATATCAGCGGTCTGCCCGTGCTTGATGAATCCGGTAAGGTGGCCGGAATAGTTACTGAAGGGGATTTAATCAGAAGGGCATCGAGGATTAAAGCTCCCGGATATCTCGAAATTCTTGGAGGTTTAATTTACCTGGGCAGCCCAAAAAAATTCGTTGATGAACTGCAAAGGGCAATGTCCCTGGAAGCCGGACAGTTGATGACGAAAAACATAATTTCGGTTAAACCCGCAGATGAAATTGAAGAAGCAGCAACCCTGATGGTTGAAAAAGGAATCAGCCGTCTTCCTGTGCTTGACGCGGATGGAAAGCTGGTTGGAATTGTTTCCAGGCGGGATATAATGAGTCGTTTATATTCCAAGTAAACTGATAAAATTCATGTTAATTTAGAATAGCGCTTACCTGGCGCTATTTTTTGTATCTGCAGCATCTAATTTATGTTATCATTAAATAATAAGAAAAGGGCGAAAAATAGATATAATCGGAGGCGTTACGATGAACTTAAAGCTGAAAATCGCCATTCTTGCAATCGTCGTTGCAGCGGCAGCCCTGGTCCTCTACTTTCCAAGTATCCAGGGTTTGTTATCTTCCGGGGAAGAAGTTGAAGAAGATATGGCTGCTGAAGAAGAAACTATAAACAACGAAACTGAGGATGCAGTATTTATACCAGAAGACGATCCCTATATGCAGGTCTTAGGTGCATTAGAAGCAGGCCGGCCTGTTTTGATTAAATTTTATGCCCGCTGGTGAAGCGCCTGTGTAATGATGGAGCCCGTGATCATGGCTCTAAAAGAACATTACCAGGATAGGGTTGATATAATTGTTGCCGACCTCGATTATCCTGAAACCGAGCGTTTACTGGCCGAATTTGAAATATATTATATTCCGGCTTTTGTTTATATAAATTCTGATGGGTACGTAGTAGGCGAAGAGGCCGGGGTCTTTGATTTTGAAGAAATGGTAGAGAAGGTAGACAGGATTGCCCTTGCCGAAGGGGTGCCTGTTCCCGGGGCAACTGATGCCGAAGAGGATGTTGCAGGCCAGCCCGGAGAAGAAGAAAGTGAAGGCGGTTTAGGCAGATTTTTTTCCGAGACTCTTCCGGAAGTTGTTGGCGAAAGGTCTGTTTTAACCCTGGTTATTGTTTTTTTTGGCGGAATAGTAACCAGCATTAGTCCCTGTATCCTGTCCATGGTACCCCTGCTCGTCAGTTATATCGGAGCTTACGGTGAAGGGAACAGGTCCAGGGGTTTCATACTGTCATCGTCTTTTGTAGCCGGACTTGCTATAACATTTGCCATTCTTGGCTTTATTGCAGCTTATTTTGGAAGGGTTTTTGGGCAGGTAGGAGTTTTCTGGTATTACATCCTGGCCGCCGTAGCCATAATAATGGGCCTGCAGTTGATCGGGGTGCTAACCTTTAACCTGCCCGGGCTTCAAAAAATTCCTGTCAAAAAGGCCGGAATGGGTGGTTCATTAATTATGGGCATGCTATTTGGACTGGTTGCCTCACCCTGTGCCACTCCTGTCCTGGCAGTAATTATTACCTACGCTGCAGTCCAGGGAGAACCGGTTTATGGGAGTTTACTGCTATTTATTTACGGATTGGGGCACGGTTTGCCGCTGTTAATAGCCGGTACTTTTACCGGCCTGGCTCGCAATTTGCCCAGGATAAACCGCTACACCCGGTATTTAAGCTATGCCAGCGGCTTTATCCTTATTCTGCTCGGCCTGGGTTTGCTGGCCTGGATTAGCTGGAGTTGATGAATAAAAAATGAAAGGAGAGAGACCGTTAATGGAAGTGAATATTCTTGTTGGGGGTGCTGCCGGCCAGGGGATGGACACTGTTATGAACCTGCTCGGGAAAGCCCTGGTTAGGGAAGGTTACGGTTTAATATATACTAAAGATTACATGTCAAGGGTTCGAGGCGGACACAATTTCTCACGGCTCAGGATTGCTGCCGCAACCCCCTGGACTAATGTTAAGTCATTTGACATACTGGTTGCGCTAAATGAGGAGACATACCAGCTGCACCAGGATAAACTTACACCTTCTGGAAAAATCATTTATGATCCCGGCCTGTTTGACCTCCCGGGTGACGAAAGCAGGGGCCTGCCCGTCAAACTTGAAGATTTGGCTAAAGAAGCAGGTGGCAAAGTTATGGCAAACACTGTTGCTGTCGGCGCTTTACTGGTATTAATCGGGATGGATGGAAAACCAGTTGAAAAGCTGCTTGAAGAAAGCTTTGCTGACAAGGAAGGGGTAGCAGAACAAAACTTTGAAGCCCTGAAAGCAGGAATGCAGGCCGCATCGAAACAGTGCAGCGCCTGTTTTGCCCTGCCTCCGCGAAAGGAGAAAAAAGAAAGGCTTTTCATCGATGGCAACCAGGTGCTGGGGATGTCTGCCCTGGCCAGTGGATGCCGGTTTTTGTCGGCCTACCCCATGACCCCTTCAACCGGTGTAATGAATTACCTCGCGGCTAAGACTAAAAATTACCCGGTGGTGGTGGAACAGGCTGAAGACGAAATTGCCGCAATTAATATGGC
>SKWE01000270.1 GCA_007129055.1 Syntrophomonadaceae bacterium | reverse complement strand
AGTCGGCTTCGGCCTGATCGGTTTCCTTCCAATCAACAAGCCCGGCAATGCCTTCAATGTCTGCACTAATATATACTTTCATCTGTGGTTGCACCTCCTGGTTAAAAGTTTTCTTTATCAATTGTCATGACCGCCAATGGTATGGAATACAAAAAGAGATTGGGCTAAAAATCCTCTTCGGCTACCTCGCCCAGTTTCGATAAATCAATACCTTAAATCAATGTTCAGGAAGAGATTATCGAGCGCACCGCTCACGGAGCAGGCGGGCAGGTTTAAAGTAGCGGCCACGGGCAGTCTTGTTACATTCTAATTCCATAACTGATCGCCGCCTAAAATTCTTCAACCTTTTCATGCTGTTTTAGCGGCGGGTAAATATATCGCGGTTGTGGTGGCATGGAGTTGTAAACTCTTTCCAGATCGACACTGCCGTAAGTCAGGCCCGCACACTGTTTAAGGTTGTAAACACCTTTAACCAGCACGGATTCCATCAGTAAATTTACGAAAAATACCGCAACTGCTGCTCCACCGGGGATTTTTAGCAGCTCTTCCCGGTATGGATTGAGAGCAAATATTACTCTGTCAAGGCCGGCATTAGCTGCCTGGATAACCGGGACCAGGCAGGGAAACCCTTCCCCGTCAAGGTAAGCTGCAAATTTTAGCCCATCTATTTCGCTGAACATTGCCCTGCTTATTTCATTTAGCACCTTTTGCTCCGAAGATGAAGCATGGGAACGGATTAATCTTGTTTTCAGCGCTCCACCAATTATCTGCCCCTTGCTTAGCTTTTCCCTGGCACTGATATCTACCAGCTTGAAGTAATGGACCCGCCCGATACCAAAATATGCGTTGTAACGAAACATGGGCTTTTGGTTATAGATCTCATATTCAGGTCCACTGGTGGCACTATTTTCGTAAAGAGCGCGCCCCCTCCAGATTTCCATGGCTGGCGAAAAGATAAGAAAGCCAATTTTATTTCTCTGAACCATATTTTTTTTACTTAACCCTTCGCAGAACTGTCCAACCGTCAGCCGGTCTGTCCCAAGTGGCTGCAGGGAAGAAAGGAAACTGATATGTGGCATGCCCTGCTCATCTATCGTGGCAACCAGGCCAATTTTGCTGTCTGAACTCATGAGGGAAATATCTTCACTGGCAATAACCCTGTTCACAACCTCACTCCTTACCCGTTGATGTCGATCGCGTCGATCCGGTTCCGTATACTTCTATATTCGATCCTTTCAGTTCACTTGCAGCAAGCAGAAGCAGTTCGGCCATCGCATAATCAGTTACCAGGGCAGTTTCTTTGTAACCCCAATCCCAATCAAGGCTTTCATATTTATGACGGCAGAGGTTGTTAAAGGCACAAAGTTCCCAGCGTTCGGCGGCATCACGAACAGACCCGGCTAAAAAAGCGGCAATGGCCCTGATATTCTCTTTGCTGTCCGTGGACCCGGGAATGATCGGGGTTCTAATCCAGAGCTTTTTCCCTGATTCTTTGAGGTAAGGGGCGGTTTTAACCAAATTTTCCAGGATCTGTGCGTTGCCACCACCGGTATGCCTCCTATGTTCAGCATCGTCCATTAATTTGATATCATAAAGCAGCAGGTCTGCATGACGAAGAGCCCGGAGCAAGAGGTCAGTTTTAACCAGTCCTGCCGTGTCAAGGGCAGTATTTAAGCCTGCTTTTTTTAAGGCCTCCAGCAACCAGGTAACTGCTTCCGGCTGCAACAGAGGTTCTCCTCCGGAAATGGTTACTCCGCCATCTTCGCCAAAATAAGCCCTGTCTTTTAGCAGTTCCGTGAGCAGCCTCTCTGCTTCAAAGACTTCTCCCTTGACATTGAGCGCCCCGGAAGGACACTCTTCAACACAGGCCAGGCAGAGTGCGCAGTTTTCAGCAGTTATGAAAATGCCATGCTCTGAGAATACTAGAGCGCCGTTCTGGCAAACTTCATTACAGGAGTGACAGCCGATACAGCGCACCTTGTTCCACTGGACAACCGGCCTGGCATCAATGCTTTCGGGATTATGGCACCAGGCACAGCGCAGGTTGCAGCCCTTCAAAAACAGGGTAGTTCGCAGACCGGGCCCGTCTTCTGTAGACATACGCTGAATGTCTAATACAGTTGCCAGCGGTTTTAAAAGCATTTGTGCTGCTCCCGGGCAATTATTTCATCCTGCAATTCCCGTCCGATCGAGGCGAAATAGGCATTGTAACCGGTCACCCTGACCAGTAAATTGCGGTAGTTCTCCGGGTGGGCCTGGGCATCGCGCAGCATATCAGCATCAATAATATTTATCTGCAGGGCGGTGCCTCCATTTTCGGCATAACCGCGCAGGAAGGCCTTAAGCTTTTCCCGCTGTTCTTTGCTTTTCGTGATCGAGGGGTTAAAGGTTATGGTATGGGAGGCGCCATTGGGCAGGCTGTTATTATAGCCCAGGTAGTCACCACCGTTTTCGCTTTGCCCACCGAGGGCCCGGCCAACTGAATTGGCGTTGGCAGTGGGGCCTTTGATATCGGCCCCGTTGACCGGACAGATGGCGTTGGAGAGGAACTGTCCCCTGGCCCTGCCATCAGGGCTGGCCGGTAATATGTAACCCGAAGAGATCCAGTAATTCCAGCTTAGCATTCCGGGGCGAAATTGCGCGCCGGTTGAAGTGGTTTTATAGCGCCACGTTTCTTCAGCCCAGAGGTCCATTACTTTTTCGGCCAGGGCATCGGCTTCGTCTTCATCACGTCCAAACTTGGGGGCTTTATTAATTGCGGCTGCCTGCAATTTCTCAAAGCCAACCCAGTTGACTTTCAGGGCTTCGGCTAATTCGCTGAGAGAACACAGCTTTTGATCAAAAACAAGATATTTTACAGCAAGCAGGGAATCGACAGTGGTGGCAAAAGT
>SKWE01000215.1 GCA_007129055.1 Syntrophomonadaceae bacterium | reverse complement strand
CAAAATCCCGAAAGGTGGAATGTTATGCAGGACTCGCCTTTATTGCTGGACGTAAGGGACTTAAAGACTTACTTCTACACCGGCAGTGGTGTGATTAAAGCTGTTGATGGGGTAAACTTTCATCTCAGAAGCGGTGAAACTCTCGGCATCGTTGGTGAATCTGGTTGCGGCAAGAGTGTGACCTCCCTCAGTATAATTGGATTAATCCCAAAAGCTATTGGCAAAATTGAAGAGGGTCAGGTTTTATTTGATGGTGAAGATCTTCTTTTAAAGCCGGAACATGAAATGTGCAAAGTTCGGGGCAACCGTATTTCCATGATCTTTCAGGAACCGATGACTTCGCTAAACCCCGTCATGACTGTCGGTAACCAGGTGGTTGAGGTAGTACGCCTGCATCAGAAATTACCAAAACAGGAAGCCGTGGAAAAAACCATTGAAATGTTCGACCTGGTAGGTATTCCCCAGCCTGCTTCCCGTTTAAAATGTTATCCTTTCCAGCTATCAGGCGGTCTCAGGCAAAGAGTTATGATCGCTATGGCCCTTTCCTGCAACCCCAGGCTGCTGATCGCAGATGAACCTACAACTGCGCTTGATGTAACCATTCAGGCTCAAATTCTTGAATTGATGAAAAGACTTAAGCATGAAATAGGAACAGCTACCATGTTTATTACTCATGATCTTGGTGTAATCGCTGAAGTCGCAGAAAGGGTAATTGTTATGTATGGCGGTAAGATTGTTGAGCAGGCAGAAGTTACAACCCTTTTTGAAGATCCCCAGCATCCTTATACTAAGGGCCTTCTAAATTCCCTGCCCCGGATTGACGAGATGAAAAAACGGCTGCAGGTCATACCGGGTATGGTGCCCGATATGAGCAGACCTCCGGAAGGCTGTAAGTTCCACCCCCGCTGTGAGTATGCCATGGATAAATGTAAAATAGAAGAACCCTCACTTGTATCGCTGGGTGAAGAAAGAACTGTTAGCTGCTGGTTGGTTACAGATAACCTGGTAAAAGGAGGGCATCTGTAGTGACAATCGAAACCGAAATTCTCCAGGCAACAGATACGCTGATCAGTGTAGAACACCTGAAAAAATGGTTTCCTGTCAAGGAAGGTTTTGCCAACTTGCAGACCGAATTCCTGAAAGCAGTTGATGATGTCAGTTTTGACATTATCAGGGGCGAAACGCTAGGCCTCGTAGGAGAGTCGGGCTGTGGAAAAACCACCCTGGGCCGGGTGCTGATCTGCCTTGAAAAAGCAACGGCGGGCAAGGTGATCTTCGAGAACACAGATGTTTTTAGTCTTTCATCCAGGGAGTTAAGAGCTTTCAGGCAAAACATGCAAATTGTATTTCAAGACCCCCACGATTCCCTTAACCCGAGAATGAAAGTGGAGGAAATAGTCGGGGAACCCTTAGAGATATATGGAAGTATGAAGCGTGCAGATTTGAAAAAGCGAGTTGCCGAACTGCTTGATGTTGTAGGACTTAGCCCCAACCATGCCCGCAGGTTTCCGCACGAATTTTCAGGGGGACAGAGGCAGAGGATCGGCGTTGCCAGGGCCCTGGCCCTGAACCCGAAATTTATTGTATGTGATGAACCGGTTTCCGCCCTCGACGTATCAATACAATCTC
The DNA here is from genome assembly GCA_007129055.1 of Syntrophomonadaceae bacterium. Taxonomy (GTDB): domain Bacteria; phylum Bacillota; class Dethiobacteria; order DTU022; family DTU022; genus SLQM01. The sequence continues at coordinate 1,263 of SKWE01000215.1, read as the reverse complement.
AGACTATCAATCTTCTTGAGGATTTGCAGGAAGAGTTTGGGCTGACCTATCTCTTTATATCCCATGATCTTTCTGTGGTAAAACACATTTCTAACAGGGTTGCAGTCATGTATCTTGGCAAAATTGTTGAACTTGCCGACAAGGAAGAACTTTATCGCAATCCATATCACCCTTACACTAAGGCGCTTTTATCGGCTGTGCCAGTTCCAAATCCAAGGCTGGAAAAGAAACGGATCATCCTTGAAGGCAGTGTGCCCAGCCCGATGGATCGCGGTCCGGGCTGCTGTTTCAGTACCCGCTGCTGGCTGGCCCAGGATATATGCAGGCAGGAAGAACCGCCATTTGAAGATTGTGGAAATGGACATTATGCAGCCTGTTATATGATCGAAAAAGAAGACGCGTCCTGTACGCTTAATCCGGATTGGCCCGTTAACGAGGAGTGAAAAAATGACTTCATATATTATTAAGCGCCTTTTAGGCACTATACCGGTTCTTCTGGTGGCAACGCTAATAGTTTTTTTCATGCTGCAGCTTACGCCTGGAGATCCCGTTTTGCTGCTCGCCGGAGAACGGGCTACACCTGAAAGAATAGAAAGAATTACTGCCGAATGGGGCTTGGATCAACCTGCGTATGTGCAGTATTTTTCTTTTCTGGGCAGGCTTGTACAGGGTGATTTCGGTATTTCGATTACCAGGAACCGACCTGTCATGGACCTGGTTAAAATGTCACTGCCCATAACACTGGAACTGAGCCTGGCAGCTCTTTTTATCTCGATGATCATTGGTATTCCCGCCGGTATCATATCTGCGGTTCGCCATGGGACTGTAATCGACCAGGCGGCCCTCTTTGGCTCGCTCATTGGGGTTTCGATCCCGGCTTTCTGGTTTGGTATCCTGCTGATGCTGGCTTTTGCCGTTCGAATGCCTATTCTGCCTACTTCAGGCTATGGGACTATTGCTCAGTTAATTCTGCCCTCAATTGCCCTCGGAACAGCAGGGGCAGCCCTGATTAGCAGGGTTATGCGATCGAGCATGCTGGAAGTTATGCAGCAGGATTATATCAGGACTGCCAGGGCCAAGGGTTTAACTGAGAGAATAGTTATCTACAAGCATGGGCTGCGCAATGCCCTGCTGCCGGTTATTACGATTATGGGTTTAAGCCTTGGCTGGTTAATTGCCGGCAGTGTGGCCCTGGAGATGGTTTTTGCCCGTCCCGGTATGGGGCAGCTCCTGGTGCGCGGAATATTGATGCGTGATTACCCT
>SKWE01000165.1 GCA_007129055.1 Syntrophomonadaceae bacterium | reverse complement strand
TGAGCAGGCTCAGTTAGTGAAATAATGAACAAACTTATTGTAGTCATCAGGGAGGTGGGAATTACTACGGTAAATCAATAAGGTTAAGAGCCTGCAGCGTAGTGAAAAGCAGTAATTATTTTACAACCGGGGGTGGTTTTGAGTGTCTGTAAAAACGTTTAACCGGGGAGTATATCTTCCCCACTACAAGGAATACTCTGAAGAAAAAGCGATAACTACTATCGCCCTGCCCAGTGAAGTTGTTATTCCTTTATCCCAGCATATTGGCGCGCCCTGCAAGGCAGTGGTCAGTGTGGGCGATAAAGTGAAAACCGGGCAGAAGATTGGAGATAGCGATGCCTTTGTAAGCGCACCGGTATTTTCCAGCGTTGATGGAACAGTAACTGCTATTGAGCCGAGGCCAGGTTTTACCGGTAATGACGTGGAAAGCGTGGTTATCGAGGTCGCTGAAAAGCAGGAAGAGCCTTCCTGGAGCGAGCGCGATATTTCGAAGATGAGCGGAGAGGAAATCAAACAGGCAGTTAGGGACGCCGGTATTGTCGGGATGGGTGGAGCAGCATTTCCCACCAGCGTTAAACTTAGCCCGCCAAAACCGATTGATGTCTTAATTATTAATGCCTGTGAATGTGAGCCTTTTCTAACCTGTGACCACCGGGTTATCGTGGAGATGACTGAAGCGCTTGTGCTTGGATCAAAGCTGATTGCCAAGGTTGTCGATGCACCGCGCATCATTTTTGGTATTGAGTCAAACAAACCTGACGGAATTGAAGCCCTGAAAGCCCAGGTTGGCGATGAAGAAGGGCTTGAAATCATCGAGCTGGATGTAAAGTATCCACAGGGTTCTGAAAAACAGTTAATTAAGGCGACAACTGATCGCGAAGTGCCTCCGGGCAAACTGCCCCTTGAAGTTGGAGTGGTTGTGCAGAATGTTGGTACTGCAGTTGCCGCTTATGAAGCCTGTCGCTTTGGCAAACCGCTTTACGAGCGGGTACTGACAGTTACCGGGGATGCCGCTGCAAATCCCGGCAACGTAAAAGTGCCTATCGGCACAACCATCGGACATATAATTGAACAGTGCGGCGGTTTTAAAGATGGCAAAGAACCGGGCAAGGTAGTTTTAGGCGGGCCGATGACCGGTTTTGCCCAGACCAGGCTTGATATACCCGTGGTAAAGGGAACCAGCGGTATATTGCTCTTTTCAGAGGAAATGCTGGTAAAAACCGAGCATATGCCCTGTGTCCGCTGTGCAAGGTGTGTCGATCACTGTCCCATGTACCTCTACCCGAACTCGATTAGTTCAAACGCAGAAAGAGGTTTTTACGATAAAGCAGCTGAGTGGGGTGCCATGGATTGCTTCGAATGCGGGATTTGTGTTTATGTCTGCCCGTCTAATCGCCCAATTGTCCAGCTGGTGCGTGATACCAAGAAAGCCCAGGCTGCAAAATAAAGCAGCATTTTATCAATGCTTGTAGCAAAGGAAATTTTTACTAGGAGGGATCCAGCTTTGAGTGATTTGAAGTTAAGTTTTAACACATCGCCTCACCTGAGGAAAAAGGATAATGTTTCACAGGCAATGTATGATGTGATAATTGCCCTGGTTCCAATCAGTGCAGTGGCGATTTATATCTTTGGTGTAAATGCAGTTTTTACAATTGCTGTCTGTCTTGTTACTGCAGCACTAACCGATCTTGGATTTAAGAAAATGCTTGGACGCAGCAATACGCCCTTTGATGGCAGTGCCCTGGTCACCGGTTTACTGATAGCGCTATGTTTTTCAGTAGAAACATCCTGGTGGACCCTTATTGTGGCTACTGTAATCGGAGTTGGCGTAGCCAAAGAGTTAATGGGTGGTATTGGATGGAACCTTTTCAACCCGGCCCTTTTTGGCAGGGTGTCCGGTATCCTCTTTGCGGGTTTGTTCTTTAACCAGCTTAACGTTAGCTTTGCACCGCTAGGTTTCCAGGCAGCGCCTGTTGATGTAGTTACCCAGGGAACTCCTTTGGCCTTATTGAAAATGGGAGCAGAAATGCCGCCTATGGCCCAGATGTTCGTTGCAAACCAGGGTGGAGGTTTGGCTGAAGTTTCTCCTCTGGCCCTGCTGATTGGTGCTGTTTACCTCTTCATTCGGGGACATATTAAATGGCATATCCCTGTATCGATTATTGTTACCGTTTTTGTTATCGGCCTTATATTCCAGGGGCCTGAGATGGCAGTTTATCAACTGCTGGCAGGCGGACTAATGCTTGGTGCTCTTTACATGGCAACCGACTGGGTAACCAGCCCGGTAACTCCAAAAGGGATGCTTATATTTGGTGTTGCCATCGGGGTATTAATCATGGTTTTCAGGCTGTTTCTTTCACCCACGGAAGGAACCGCTTTTTCAATCCTGATCATGAATGCTTTTGTCCCAATGATTGATCGCTTTACAAAACGCCCTGTATTTGGCGCGGTGCCTGCTGCAGCCCAGGCGACAGCAGTATCCACCGAAACGGCTAATAAGCCAGCATAAATTGGGTATAGCTATTTAACGGAGGTAATTACCATAGCTAAAATAAGTGAAACAAACCAGCTACAGTTAGATAGAGCCTGCCTCTATACATTTTTTTCAAGGTTGTTCACCGACCATACTACCGGCGAAGATTTAGGACAATACATAAGTTTTATCGCATCGGTAAAGAGTGAATACGAACCAATTGGGCAGGAACTGCGAAAAGTGCTCATAGAGTGGTCAGAAAAGGATTCTGCAGACCATGCTTTAAAAACCGAGTATGCGCGTTTGTTTATCGTAGCCGGGGGAGTCAGGCCCTACGAGTCTGTCTACCTGGGCAGTGAACCGCTGTTGATGAGGGAACCATGGTTGCAGGTTAAAGAATTTTACCACCGCAACGGTCTGGTTC
>SKWE01000181.1 GCA_007129055.1 Syntrophomonadaceae bacterium | reverse complement strand
TGGACCCCGCCTTCCCCCTGGATCGGTTCAATCATAATGGCAGCTGTCTGATCGTCTACCAGCGCTTCAAATGAATCAAGATCATTAAAGTCAGCATAACTAAATCCATCGAGCAGCGGTTTAAAAGGTTCCTGGTATTTTGGCTGCCCTGTGGCGGTAATGGTAGCCATGGTCCGGCCATGAAAAGACTGGCGGGCTGTAATAACTTTATAACGCCCGGCACCGTTTTTACGAGCCAACTTAATGGCCGCTTCGTTTACTTCAGCCCCGCTGTTGGCAAAAAACACTTTGCCACCTTCCATAGTATTTTTAACCAGCATTTCAGCCAGTTCGGCCTGGGGCGCTCCATAATAGAGGTTAGAAGTATGTATTAATTCAGCTGCCTGTTTGCTAATCGCTTCTACAACAGCAGGGTGACAGTGACCAACAACATTTACAGCCAGTCCGCTTAAAAAATCGAGATATTTTTTTCCCTGATCATCCCAGGTATAACTTCCGCTACCCCTGACCAGGCAGGGTGTAAAGCCCGGATGCCGGTTATAGGTATTGATGATATATTTACTTTCCAGTTCTTCATATTTACTCATTAATAGGTACCTCCCTTAAGCTGCATTTACTGGGTAACCATGGTGCCAATACCTTCATCAGTAAATATCTCCAGGATCAGCGAATGTGGAACCCGGCCATCAATAATGTGGGCCCGTCGCACACCGCCATCAAGTGCCATCAGGCAGGATTCAACCTTGGGAATCATCCCTCCGCTGATTTCGCCCTTATTAATCATGGCCCGAATTTTTCTGCGGTTTATGGATGATATAAATTCCTGCTGGTCATCTTTCATCTTGTAAATGCCATCCACATCTGTAAGCACAATCATCTTCTCTGCTTTCAGGGCCACGGATAATTCCCCTGCTGCATGGTCTGCATTGATATTCAGGCTTTCGCCGTTTATACCGCTGCCAACTGATGAAATCACCGGAATATAACCGTCATCGCATACTGTATGGATAAGCTGGGGGTTAATCTGAATAATCTCTCCTACCCGTCCCAGGTCAACCATTTCCCTGCACTTTTCCCCCTCAACCTCTTGCTGCCCGATACGCCTGGCCTGCAGTATTTCAGCATCACGACCGCTTAAACCAACCGCTTTGCCACCATGCCGGTTAAAAAGGCTGACGATATGCTTGTTAACTTTTCCAATCAAGACCATCTCTACAATTTCCATCGTCTCATCGTCTGTAACGCGCAGCCCATTGACAAAGCAGGGTGCTTTACCCAGCTTGTCCATCACCTGGTTAACCTCTTTTCCTCCACCGTGGACCAGGATAGGTTTAACCCCAATATATTTAAGCAGGACCAGGTCAATGATTACCGATTCCATTAATTCAGGGCTGACCATGGCCTGACCACCATACTTGATCACAAAGTACTTGCCCGTGTAAGCGCGCATATATGGAAGGGCCTGGACTAAAACCTCGGCTTTCGGAATATTACTCAAGGCTTCAACATTCATTTTTTTCACCTGCCTTTTATCAACTGCGATAGTCGCTGTTGATACTGATGTATTCGTGGCTCATATCTGTACCCCAGGCAGTAACTTCTGACTGTCCCATCTTCAGATCAATAAGAATTGATACATCCCGTTCCTGAAGTACTTTTTTCATCTCCGCTTCACTAAAGGGAACCGCTCCGCCACCGGCAGCCACCTGGTAAGGGCCGATGAATATGTCTACTTTGCAGGGATCAAATTCGATCCCGGAATAACCAAGGGCAGCAATAATCCTGCCCCAGTTGGCATCTTCACCGTAGAAAGCGGTTTTCACCAGTGGGGAATTTAAAACTGTGCGGGCCATTTTTATGCCTCCGCTTTCATCGGCAGCACCTTTTATCTTCAATGTTAGAACCTTGGTTAGCCCCTCACCGTCTTCTACTATCATCATGGCCAATTCCTGGCAGACCTTGGTTAAAACTTCCTTAAAAAGCGGAAGGTATTCGCTCTGCGCTGTAATTTCAATCTTTTCAGCAGCGCCATTCGCCAGGATAAGTGCGGTATCGTTTGTCGAGGTTTCCCCGTCCACGGTTATTACATTAAAAGATTTGTCTGCAGCCTCGGAAAATAGCTGCTGGAGGAAGGCGCGCTCTATTTTTACATCAGTTGCCAGGTAAGCAAGCATGGTTGCCATATTCGGGCAGATCATACCTGAACCTTTGGCCATCCCACCGATATGAAAAATACCGTCGGGGGTGCTGCAACGGTAGGCTGTCTGCTTCGGCCGGGTATCGGTTGTCATGATTGCCAGGGCAGCCGCCAGGTCAAAGTCTTTTCCTTTACCAAGGGAACCGGCAGCAGTTTTTATCCCGGGAATAATCTTATTCATTGGCAAGGGCATACCAATTACTCCCGTAGAACCGACCATCACTGCTTCTTGTTCCAGTTCTAAAGCTTCAGCAGTTTTTATAACCATTTCCTGAGCATCCTGCATCCCCTTTTCCCCTGTGCAGGCATTGGCGTTACCGCTGTTGATCACAACCGCCCGGATTTGGTTATGCAGGTGTTTCTTGCAGAGGGTAACCGGTGCAGCCTGAACCTGGTTAAGGGTAAAAACACCCGCTGCAGCAGCCGGCTTCTCAGTGTAGATCAGGGCTATATCTTTTTTCCCTTTTTTAATACCTCCTGCGATACCGGCAGCCTGAAAACCGGCCGGTGCTGTAACTCCCTGCTTCTCCATTTTTATAAAACTTACTGCTCTTTCCATTTGTATCCTCCTTACCAGGCCAGCTGGCCAAGCCCCGTATCTTCAGGCAGGCCAAGCATGATATTCATATTTTGTACCGCCTGGCCGGATGCTCCCTTGACCAGGTTGTCAATTGCCGATATAACGATAACTTTATTAGTGCGCTTATCAATCCTGACAGCA
>SKWE01000252.1 GCA_007129055.1 Syntrophomonadaceae bacterium | reverse complement strand
TCCACATTTATCAGAATAACAGCGATCACCTTTTAGGTAAAGCTTATCTTTTTCTCTTCGACATAAACGACAAACTGCTCCAGTGTGGCGTCCCATTTAGATAATGTTACACCTCCTCTAATCTAGAATAACTATACTCTACGCCTTTTAGGCGGTCGACAACCATTATGTGGTATCGGGGTAACGTCTTTTATTGCATTCACTTCCAGGCCTGCAGCCTGTAATGAACGGATAGCTGCCTCACGGCCTGCTCCCGGCCCTTTAACATATACCTCAAGCTGTCTCATCCCATGCTCCATCGCTACCTTGGCTGCAGATTCTGCTGCCATCTGGGCTGCAAAAGGAGTGGATTTGCGGGATCCCTTAAACCCAACGTTACCGGCGCTTGACCAGGATATGCTGTTTCCATCAAGGTCGGTAATGCTGATAAAGGTATTGTTAAAGGTTGATTTAATATGCGCAACCCCGCGCTCAATATTTTTCTTTTCACGTTTTTTAGTCCGGGTAACTTTTTTCTTAGCCAATTTTCGCTAATTCCTCCCTTCTGCACAATTCCTAAGTCTTGCGACGGATACCAACAGTCTTGCGAGGTCCTTTACGGGTTCTGGCATTATTCTTCGTTTTCTGCCCCCGCACCGGCATCCCGCGGCGATGCCTGATACCCCGGTAGCATCCAATTTCTACAAGACGCTTAATATTCAGGGCAACTTCACGACGCAAGTCCCCTTCAATATTATAGTTCTTGTCGATATACTCACGCAGCCGACCCAGTTCATCTTCGGTTAAATCCTTAACCCTGGTGTCCGGATTCACACTGGTGTGCTTTAAAATCTCATCTGCGCGGCTTTTTCCTATTCCGTAAATATAGCTCAGCGCAACCTCAACCCTTTTGTCACGCGGTAAGTCAACACCTGCGATTCTAGCCAATCGATTAACACCTCCTTAACCTGATTCCTAATAAATAACAGTGAATAGAAACGGTTTAATCATTAACCCTGTCTCTGCTTGTGCTTGGCGTTCTGGCAAATAACAACAACCCTGCCCTTACGCCTGATAATCTTGCATTTTTCACACATTTTTTTCACTGAGGGCCTCACCTTCATGATAACGAACCTCCTTACTTATAACGGTAGGTTATGCGCCCCCGAGATAAATCGTAAGGCGATAATTCAACCAAAACCCGGTCGCCCGGCAGAATGCGAATAAAATTCATCCTGATTTTGCCGGATACATGAGCCAGAACTTTATGCCCGTTCTTTAACTCAACCCGGAACATGGCATTCGGCAGCGGTTCGACCACAGTGCCTTCAACCTCAACTACATCTTTTTTTTTGCTCATGTTACCAGTTAAACCTCCTCATCGGGAGCTTGTGATACCGGCATCAGCTCTTTTATAAGCCTGGCAACCTGGCTGTCGGTCAACCCCTCAGGCTCTAAAAGCTGATTCGGTTCCGCCTGCCGCTCATAGTGTTGCAGGTGAGCAATATTCTTTTTCTTCGGCCGGTCTACAGGGCGGCTGCTCCCGTCAACCAGCAGCACATGCTTCGGATCAAGCTTCCGGAACACCAGGTAGTGTTTACCCTTGTCGCGCCCGGCCCGTGACCGAACCAGCTGCCCCGGTTTTAATTCAATCATGGTTTAGCCCCCCTGAATCAATTTGGAGAGGTCAAGATTACTGGCCCATTATCTCCAAGCGCTACCGTATGTTCAAAGTGAGCTGACAAACTCCCATCAGCAGTTACAACAGTCCACTGATCTTTCAGGACTTTAACTTCCCAGGAGCCTATATTAACCATTGGTTCAATTGCCAGCACGATACCGGGCTTTAATACGGGCCCGCGCCCCGGCTGCCCGAAATTAGGCACCTGGGGCTCTTCGTGCATATCTTCGCCTATACCATGGCCAACATAACTGCGCACAATCGATAAAGCGTTGCTTTCAACATAGCGCTGCACGGCATAAGAAACATCGGAAAGCCTGTTCCCCTCCTGCATTGCCTCTACCGCCTTCTGCAGGGATATCCTGGTTACATCAATCAGGTTTTGCGCTTCACGGCTTACACTGCCAACAGCAAAAGTGGCCGCTGCATCTCCATGGTAACCTTTAACCCTCACACCGACGTCAATGCTGATTATATCGCCCTCTTCAAGTCTGCGCAACCCGGGAATCCCATGCACCACCTCGCTATTGACGGAAGTGCAAATCGATGCCGGAAAATTATGATACCCCAGGAATGCAGGTTCAGCCTTATGGCTGCGAATGATCTTCTCTGCAATTTTATTCAGCATAGCGGTGGTAATGCCGACCTTTACAGAGTTTCCCATTTCCTGCAGCACTTCAGCTACTATCTTACCTGCTTCCCGCATCAATTCAATTTCCCGTTTCGATTTATGCTTGATCATCCGGTTTTCACTACTTCATAAAGCCGCGATAGCTGCGCATCAGCATGTGGCTTTCAATTTGTTTAAACGTTTCAAGAGTCACACCGACAACAATAATCAGGCCGGTGCCACCAAATACCAGGCTCATATTTGTGATATTTTCCAGGATGATCGGGAAAATAGCAATAAAGGCCAGCGAAAATGCTCCGGCGGTTGTCAGGCGGGAAGTAACCCTGGCCAGGTAATCAGCCGTCGGCCTTCCCGGACGCAGGCCCGGAATAAATCCGCCATACTTCTTAATATTGCCCGCCACCTGGAACGGATCAAACTGGACTGCCGTATAGAAAAAGGCAAACAGGATGATTAGTGTCGTATATAATACCAGGTTCAGGGCCGAGCCCCATTGAAGGCTTTCAGCTATTCTCTGTGCCACAGGATGCGGGATAAAACTAACCATGGTCTGCGGCAGAGTAATAATAACCGAGGCAAAAATAACCGGAATAACCCCTGCCTGGTTAACTTTCATCGGTATATGCGTAGCCTGGCC
>SKWE01000185.1 GCA_007129055.1 Syntrophomonadaceae bacterium | reverse complement strand
GAAAAAGATCTGAAAATTCTTCAACTAAATGAAGAGCTGGAAGAACGGGTTAAAAAGCGTACCGCTCAATTGGAAGCTTCCAATAAAGAGCTTGAAACCCTTGCCTATTCAATATCCCATGATTTGCGTTCACCCTTACGGGCAATGAGCGGCTTCAGCGAGTTCCTGTTAAAAGAATATGAAGACAAACTTGATAAACAGGGCAGGCACTACCTGGAGCGAGTCGTTAATGCAGCCGGGCAGATGGGCAGGTTGATTGACGATCTGCTACATGTAGCAAAGATTACCAGGACAGAATTTGAATACAAACAGCTTGATCTCAGTCTGACTGCTCAAAAAATAATCAACCGCCTAAAGAATCTGGACCCCTACCGGCAAGTTGAATTCTATGCTGCAAAAGAACTAGCCGTTCAAGGTGACGAGGAGCTTCTAGAAATAGTCCTGGAAAACCTACTTGGTAATGCCTGGAAATTTACTGCAGGGTCAGAAAAGGCTGTTATTGAACTGGGACAGGTAATTGAGGATAATGAGCAGATATTCTATGTGCGGGATAACGGTGCTGGTTTTGAAACAAAATACGCTGATAAGTTATTTGGTGTTTTTCAACGTTTACACGGAACGAGTGAATACCCGGGCACCGGAATTGGCCTGGCCATATCGAAACGGATTATTGACCGCCATGGGGGTCGCATCTGGGCAGAAAGCGAAGTCAGCAAAGGTGCTACTTTTTTCTTTACCTTGGGTCGGTCTTAAGCAGGCACAATTAAGGGAGTGAAGATGAAAATGAAATCTATCCTGGTGACAGGCTCGCTAGGGCAAATCGGCACAGAGCTTACACCGTACCTGCGCAGCATTTACGGCGATGACAAGGTTGTTGCTTCATCTTTACATGTCACGAAAAATTGTGAGAATGTAACTGAAACAGGCCCATTTGAACTGGTGAATGTAACAAAACCTGAAGAAATTATAAGTGTAATAAAAAAATATGACGTGGGCACAATATACCACCTTGCCTCCCTGCTTTCTGCTACAGGAGAAAGCAACCCCCAGGCACTTTGGTCCGTTAACATGGACGGTTTGAATAATATACTGGAAGCTGCCAGGGAAAATAAATGCGCCGTCTTTTTCCCCAGTTCTATCGCTGTATTTGGCCCGGATTCGCCTAAAGACAAAACACCACAGGACGCAGTTACCAGGCCGACCAGCATATATGGGGTATCTAAAGTTGCAGGTGAACTGCTCTGCGACTATTACCACCTTAAATACAATTTAGATATCCGGGGGTTAAGGTACCCCGGAGTAATTTCAAATGCGGCACTCCCCGGCGGTGGGACAACTGATTATGCTGTCCACATATTTTATGATGCAATCAGGGAAGGCAGTTATAAGTGCTTTTTACGGAAAGATAGTGCTATTGACATGATCTACATGCCTGATGTGCTTGAAGGGGCAGTTCAGTTAATGGAAGCCGACCCGGAAAAACTTATCCACCGTAATGCATTTAACGTTTCCGCTATTACGCTTACTCCCGGGAAACTTGCTGAAGAGGTAAAAAAACATATCCCCGGATTTACCATTTCCTATGATATAGATCCTGTGAGGCAGGCGATAGCCGATAGCTGGCCAAATTCCCTTGATGACACAGCGGCACGAGAAGAATGGGGCTGGAATCCAAAATATGGGCTGGAAGAAATGACAAAAGATATGTTTACTGTTTTACGCAAAAAGCTTAAATAATGTTAGTTTGTAACTCCTTCAACCAAAAAGGACAGGTGATTTTATGTCAAAGAAGATACTTGAAGATTTAAAAAATCAATTTGAAAAGCTAAAGGGCGAAGGCCTCTATAAAAATGAACGGATCATAACCAGTTCCCAGTCTGCAGAAATAACCATATCCGGCGGGAGTAAGGTGTTAAATTTTTGCGCCAACAATTACCTCGGGTTGTCCAACAATCCTGATGTAATTAAAGCTGCCCGGGAAACCATGGAGCAATGGGGTTACGGCCTATCCTCGGTTCGCTTTATCTGCGGCACCCAGCAGCTGCATAAAGAACTGGAACAAAAAGTCTCTGAATTTCTGAAGACAGAAGATACCATCCTTTATGCAGCCTGTTTTGATGCCAACGGTGGGGTGTTTGAACCCCTGCTGGGCGCTGAAAGCGCAATCATATCTGATGAGCTAAACCACGCTTCCATTATTGACGGGGTAAGGTTATGCAAGGCTGCCCGCTACCGCTATAAGCACTCGGATATGGCAGAGCTGGAAAAATGCCTGCAGGAATCACAGGGTTCAAAATACCGGATTATCGCCACTGACGGTGTATTTTCCATGGACGGCGATATAGCCAGGCTTCCAGAAATCTGTGCGCTGGCCGATAAATATGACGCACTGGTTATGGTAGACGATAGTCATGCCACGGGGTATATTGGCAAACAGGGCCGGGGCACCTTTGAACATTTTGGCCTGGAAGATAAGGTCGACCTGATCACCACTACTTTCGGCAAAGCTTTGGGCGGGGCAATGGGCGGCTGCACCTCGGGACGCAAGGAGCTAATCGAAATGCTTCGCCAGCGTTCAAGGCCTTACCTGTTTTCCAACTCCCTGGCGCCAGCCATTGCAGGGGGCACCCTGAAAGTGCTGGAGATGCTTTCTGCATCAACCACCCTGCAGAAAAAAACAATGGTTAATGCAAACTATTTCCGCCAGAAAATGCTCGATGCAGGCTTTACCATCGTCCCCGGCGATACGGCAATTGTACCGGTAATGCTTTACAGTGAACCGCTGGCTTTAAAGATGGCCGATTTAATGTTAAATGAAGGTATTTACGTTATCGGTTTTGCTTATCCTGTCGTGCCAAAAGGAAAAGCGCGCATCAGGGTTCAGCTTTCAGCAGCCCACGAAAAAGAAGACCTCGACAAGGCAATAGAAGCATTTATCAAGG
>SKWE01000163.1 GCA_007129055.1 Syntrophomonadaceae bacterium | reverse complement strand
GGAATCCGGCCGATGTTATTTTCTGCCATCTGCTTTCTGATTTCCGTTAGAGGCTGATCCGGTGTTGCAGTAATAATTTCTGTGCTCATAAAACCTTTTACCGGGGCATGTGCCAGGTCGCTTTTTAACCCCTTGCGCAGGTCACGCCTTGAAATAATACCGACCAGGCGTCCGTTTTCAACCACCGGGCAGCCTTTAAAGCTGTGTTCTGCCAGCAGTGCATCTGCCTCGGCAAGGCTGACATCGCTTTTTACTATGAAAACAGGTCTCGATGCCGCTTTCTCTGCAGTTACTGCCGGTGGAAGATAATACTTCAGAAATTCTACAACCTGTTTCTTAACCTCTTCAGCATTAACACCCTTAAAATGAGTTGAAACAGCGCTTGGATAACCCCTTACATTAAAGGGAGCAAGCAGCTCATTCAGGTTCAGATCTTCGTCCCTGGAGCGGGCTGCAAGATATATACTTTCGGTCATCTGGATTATTGCGATGGTCAGGCCTGCATCTTCTATTTCATCCAGCATTTGCATTAAAACTGCAGCTCCGACAACATATTCGTCCAGGACGGTGGTGCTGATCAAAACCCTGCGCTGGTTAATTTCATAGAACTCACTGTTGCGGATCAGCTTTTCAAAAAGCTCCTTTTGGGCGCTGCTTAAAGGCGAACGCAGGTATTCCTGTAATAGTTTTGCGTTCAGGCCTAACTCCCACAATGAAGCCACTGCGGCGGCATCTTTCTGGGTTGTAATGTCATAAGTCAAACAGCCCGTATCCTCATAAATACCAAGCGCAAGAAGTGTAGTTTCAAATTCGGTCAGGCTGATATTGTTGTTTCTTATTTCATCAAACAATATGGTCGTGGTAGAACCAACAATTTCTTTGATTAAGCGATCCGCAATGATATCGCCATCGGTATGGTGATGATCGTAAAGTATTATTTCATCTGCCCTGTCAAGCAGTTTGGTCCAATTCCCGATCCTGTCCCTGCGGTTCGTATCAACAACTACCACCTTTTTATAGCTTTCTTCAATGTCCCGCGGGCTGGCAAGCGGCAGCAGATCACGAAAAAGATTGACGAATGAGCGAACGTTTGGCTGCAAAGGCTCGGGCATCAGGACCGTGCTGCCCGGAAATAGTTTTGAAGCTGCAACAACCGATGCAAGGGAATCAAAATCGCCGTTTTTGTGGGTAAGAATCAAGCACATAAAGTAACCTGCTTTCCAAAATATTAACGGTTATCTAAAAAGGATATACCTGCACCTCTATAATCAATACCAAGCCATTCCGCCGCTGAAGCAGCAAGATCGGCAAAACTAGTCCTGGTCTCAATGTTTTTAGCGTGTTGCAAAGATGGACTCCAGGCTAGAAGGGGCACATACTCTCTTGTATGATCTGTAGTGGGGTAAGTGGGGTCACAACCATGGTCGGCAGTTATAAATAAAATATCATCTTTCTTCAATCCTGGCATCATCCCGCCGACAAAGCTGTCAAATCTTTCAAGGGCTTTTGAAAAACCTTCGCTATCATTACGGTGGCCAAAAACAGTATCAAAGTCGCCAAATGTTGCCCATATTAAACCATTTTTTTGATGATCGAGCAAGTAATCCAAATCTTTTTCCGTTGCGCTATTATCCCCGCCAGGCCGGTGTAAACCTATACTGCGATGGGCAAATATATCGGCTACTTTGCCAATAACGGCAACCTGTTTACCTGCTTCAACTGTCATGTCCAGTAAAGTATCGCCCGGCGGTTCCAGTGAATAGTCCCTGCGGCCTTTTGTTCTTATAAAAGAGCCCGGCTTGCCGGTAAAAGGGCGCGCTATTACCCTTCCTACAGCATTTTCTCCTGTCAGTATTTGCCTTGCTGCCTGGCACCAGGTATACAATAAGTCCCTTGGAATAATATCTTCATGAGCTGCTACCTGGAAAACACTATCACCTGAAGTATAAACAATCGGTTTTCCTGTTTCAAGGTGCTCTACTCCCAGCTCTTTAATAATTTCGGTGCCGGAAGCTGCTGTATTGCCCAGGATGCTTCTCCCGATTGCCTGTTCGAATGATTCTATAACCGGTTTTGGGAAGCCATCGGGGAATAAAGGGAATGCTTTTTCTAAAACCAGCCCTGCCAATTCCCAGTGCCCGCTCGTAGTGTCTTTACCTGGAGATTGTGGCGCCATTTTTCCGTAATATGAGTTATTATTTAAACTGGAGCTAATATCTGAGCATAGACCAAGCAGCTTTTTCATACCCAGTGCGTTAAGGTGCGGAATTTTTAACGGGCCATGTTTTAGAATTACATGTTTTAAGGTATTAGCCCCTGCATCACCATACATAGCGGCATCGGGAAGATAGCCAACTCCTGCGCCATCCAATACTGTTATGATTACCCTTCTACTGGCCAGATCATGCCCGGGGATGGGTTTTGTCATATACTTCCCTGATCTTTCTTTTGGTTATCTGGGTGTAAATCTGGGTAGTGGAAATGTCAGAGTGGCCTAGCATTTCCTGAACCGAGCGCAGGTCTGCACCATTTTCAATCAGGTGGGTGGCAAATGAGTGACGCAGAGTGTGTGGCGTTACATCACCATAAAGATTTGATTTAAGAGCATACTTCTTTAATATTTTCCAGAAACCCTGCCTGGTCATCCGCCGGCCGTGATGGTTGACAAACAAAGCAGGTTCACCATTTTTTTTCAATAATTTAGCCCGTGATTTATCAAGATATTCATTAACGAAATTAATTGCAACCGAGCCAATGGGAACTATCCGCTCTTTCATTCCTTTGCCCCTGCAGCGTAAAAAACCTACCTGCGGCTCAAAATCAGTTATATTCAAAGACACAAGCTCTGACACCCTGATACCTGAAGCGTATAATAGCTCCAGCATTGCCCTGTCCCTTAGGCCGTTATGTTCTCCCGGCCTGGGTTGGGAAAGCAGCTTTTCAACCTCTGTTGTAGTCAATACCCTGGGCAGTTTCTTTTCCATTCGCGGAGACTCAAGTTCGATAGCCGGGTTCTTCTCTATCAACCCTTCCTGCAGTAAAAAGTTAAAGAAGGACCTTATCGAAGCAATGCAGCGGGAAATAGATGAAGTAGCACACCCCTGCTTTTTCATCTCCATGATAAACTGGGTTATATGGTCCCTGCTGACCGTTTGCAGCTCTGTAATTTCAAGTTTTTTAAAGAATCCAAGAAGTTTTCTAAGGTCGCGCCTGTAAGATTCAAGGGTATTTTTAGCCAGTCCTTTTTCGACAGAAAGGTAATTAGTATAATTTTGAAGTTCTTTTTCCATATTTCAGATATCCTCTTATAGAAAGCGGCTTACTATTATATTTCATGTACTCGATAATACAGTGGGGGTAAAACTCCCCCCCCACTGTATTATTAAGACATTATTACGGCCCGGGGATAATCCGCCGTGCCGCAGAAACATTTCCACCGTCTTCCCTTCGGTTTTAAGGCTGCGCTGCCTGTCTTCAAAAAACAGACCTGGATTTAATAATTCAACGCGTAATTGCTGAAACCCTTCTACCTTGAAAAGAATCTGCAATAATTTTTTCAATTTACAGCAATTTTAATTTTTCTTCAGCATAATCAGTTGCAGGGCAATGA
Organism: Syntrophomonadaceae bacterium; assembly: GCA_007129055.1. Lineage (GTDB taxonomy): Bacteria > Bacillota > Dethiobacteria > DTU022 > DTU022 > SLQM01. Next base: position 7,549 of record SKWE01000163.1, on the reverse strand, counting down.
TTGTTTTACCATCAACAATTTCACCACTGTTAACCATTTCCATAGCTTTTTCCATAGATACTGTGACAGTAGATACCCTTTCTTCTGGATCTGTTGTGTCAATATCCGACCTTTTTAGATTTTCGGCACTGAATAAATAGATCTTTTCATCGCAAAAACCCGGGGAGGGGAAAAAACAGATTAGTTCGGTGAACACTTCCGCATCATAACCAGTTTCTTCGATCATTTCGCGCCTGGCACAATCCAGTGGGCTTTCACCGGGTTCCAGCTTTCCGGCCGGGACCTCCAGTAAAATTTCGCCCGCTGGCTGGCGGTGCTGTCTGACAAGCACTACTTCTTTCGTTTCGTTTAAAGCTATTATGGCAACTGCTCCGGGATGTTCAACTACCTCGCGAAAAGCAGTCTGGCCACCGGATATCTTAACCCGGTCCTGCCGTATATTAACAATCCTGCCCCGGTATAAATAGCTGCTGGATAAAGTTTCTTCCTTTAAATAATCGCTAATCTTAAATCACCTCTTTTTAAATCCTGCCGTTTACAATTCCGTTTGCTATAACTAACCGCTGGATCTGATTTGTCCCTTCATAGATCTGCATTATTTTAGCGTCGCGCATATATTTTTCAAGGGGATATTCACGACAGAACCCGTATCCCCCAAGAATCTGAAGTGCATCAACTGTTACCCGCATAGCCATATCTCCGGCATAAGCCTTGGCCATTGAAGAAAAAGCAGACAAACTTTTTTCACCTTTTCCGATCATGCATGCTGCGCGATAAACCAGGGAACGGGCGGCTTCAATATCCATTACCATGTCAGCCAGCATAAACTGGATTGCCTGCTGCTGAATAATCGGCTTGCCGAACTGGACTCTTTCCCGGGCATAAGCTACCGCAGCTTCATAGGCTGCCCTGCCCAAACCAACGGCAAGTGAAGCGATCATGGGCCTGGAAATATCAAAAGTTTCCATAGCTACCCTGAAGCCGCCTCCTTCCTTACCAAGCAAATTCTCAGCGGGCACCCGCACTTCATCGAAAACAACTACCGCTGTATTGCTGGACCGAATACCCATTTTTTTCTCTTTCCGGCTCGCATCTATTCCAGTCATTTCTTTTTCAACCACAAACGGGGTCAGCGTTCTTGCCCCGCGTTTTGGATCAACCACGGCAAATACAACGTAATAATCAGCATAAGTTCCATTTGTTATAAAACATTTTGTACCATTAATTACATAATCGGAACCATCTTTTATGGCAGTAGTAGATATTGCCCCCACATCCGAACCGGCATCGGGTTCAGTTAAACAAAAAGAAGCCAGCTTCCCTTCGCATAAAGGTGTGAGATATTTTTTCTTTTGCTCTTCGTTACCGGCTAATAGTATAGGAAGACCGGCCAGTGAATTCGCTCCAATCCCGGTTGCTATACCTGCGCAACCGCGCCCCAGTTCCTCAGTAACCAGGCATACAGTTACTTCATCCATCCCCGCTCCACCGTATTCTTCCGGTGTGGATATTGATGAAAATCCTTCTGCCACCATTTTCCTGATTAGTTCAACGGGCATTTCCTCTTTTTCGTCATATTCCGCTGCTACCGGTATGACCTCTTTTTCAACATATTCGCGGGCCATTTTTTGCATTGCCAGTTGTTCAGTTGTTAATTCAAAATCCATTATAAATCCTCCCAGTCTGTATGATCTTATAATTCAATTGCCAGCTGCTTCATTTTTTTATAAAGCCATGACCGGCTGATCCCCAACATTTTGGCAGCTTCGCTCTTATTTCCTCCAGTTGCAGAAAGCGCCTCCCTGATGGCTTCCTTCTCATGCTGAATTCTGAGGCTGCGATAATTATTCCCTTTATTGCGGTTCGAAACCGGTTCTGTCCCTGTTTTAATGTCACCGGGAAAGTCTTCCACGCGCATGTGAGATGGTAAATGCTCTACCTTAATAAATTCTCCGGCAGTGAAGTTCAAAGCCCTTTCAATCACATTTTCCAATTCCCTCACGTTACCGGGCCAGGTATAAGCTTTTAATATGGCCAGGGCTTCCGGGGTCAAATCGCTCACCTGCATTCCGAAAATATCGTTATACTTGCGCAGGAATGCATGAGCCAGTGGTAATATATCTTCCGGCCGCTGCCTTAGTGGCGGTATCGGAATAGGGATAACATTTAGCCTGAAATATAAATCCTTTCGAAAACTACCTTCCCTTACTTTTAGATCAAGATCGTGGTTTGTTGCTGCTATAAAGCGTATATCTACCCTGACAGTTGAAGTATCGCCCACTCTTTCATAAGCCTGCTCCTGCAAAACCCTTAACAGTTTGCCCTGTAGTGAAGCAGGCATATCACCAATTTCATCGAGAAAAAGTGTTCCGCCGTTTGCCAGGTCAAGTTTTCCCTTTTTCCCCTGTTCGCTTGCCCCGGTAAATGCACCCTTAACATACCCGAAAAACTCTGATTCCAGAAGGTTTTCAGGTATTGCCGCACAGTTCACCTTGATAAATGGCTGATCCCGGCGCGGGCTTGCCTGGTGTATTGCCTGGGCCATCAGTTCTTTACCCACACCGCTCTCACCGCTGACTAAAACCGTTGAAAGGCCGGCAGCTGCCTGCCTTGCTTCCCCAATCAGGGAGCGCATCCCAGGGTTGATAGTAATTATGTCTTCAAAGCTATAAAGCTGTTCCCTGATCCGGGCTTTTTTTAGCTCTTCCTGGAAATGAGTAAGTCTGCTGTTCATTGTCTCCAGGCGTCCTGCCAGTTCCCGTAACTCATCGACCCTTCTAAAGCTGATTTTTCCCACAGCTCCTATAACCTGTCCATCCCTTACAATTGGCAGCCGCGATACCACGTAGGGTTTGCCATCAATAAACTGGATATCATTTATTTCAGGAATTCCCGTTTTTACAATCACGTGCAGTCGGCTGTTTTCAAGTACTCCACTTATCGGACAATGCATTACATCTTTTTCCTGCAGGCCGATAAAATCTAAAAATGTGCGGTTAACCAGTACTACATTACCTTCTTCATTTACAACAACAAGCGCATCATATCCTATATCCAAAACTGTACGCAAAGTCTGGTTCAGCCTTTTTACGGTTCCCATCTCTTCTGCTATCGATTCAAGCTCGGTAATATCCTGGAATATTGCCAGTGCGCCTATAGCCTTTCCATTATCGAGTAAGGGAGTTTTATTAACCATGGTAGTAATATTCCCATATTTATAGTCTGCCCCGATCTCAATAATGCCATCCCTCAGGATCAACTCCATTTTAAGCTCCGGCAAAACCTCTTCCAGGCTTCTGCCCAGCGCGGTTTTGTAATCAATATTAAAAAGCTGTTCTGCCGAACGGTTGATAAAATTAATCCTGCTATTCTCATCTATGGTAACCAGGGCGTTATGCATAGCCTGGCACATGGCATTCATCCGGGCATTAAGCAGCTGTTCCTCTTTAAAAAGTGCCGTTATCAGTTCAACTTTCGTAAAAAGGCCAACTACATTATCATCACCGTCAACTACTACACCAGTGCCTACAGGTATGCGTCTGACAGCATTTATAACCTGGTCGTAGGTAAGATCCTGCTTGATTTTCACGACATTTTTATTGTAAAAACCCCTCACAGGCTGATCAAGGGATTTATTCTCCATTAGCGCGTCATACAAATTTGTCTTTGTAAATACACCGGCCAGGGTATTATCGCTATCCAGCACCGGAAGTCCATCGCGCTGGCTGTTGCGCAAAAGACGCACAGCTTCCAGGAGACTGTCTTCAGGCTTCAGCGTTGCATAGTCCCGTGTCATCATCTCTTCAAGACGCATAAGCCAATCCCCCTAGTAAAGGCTATCAGGTGCCCTGATCTTTATAAAGCCTGGCTCTTTCCAGCAGGTTGTCTACATGCTGCAGGCTGACATTGTCTATGCTGGCCCCATCAAGCATCCTGGCAATTTCCCTGCGCTTTTCATCTTCCTCTAACCTTGCAGCCCTGGTCAGGGTCCTGTCTTTAACTGTTTCCTTGTAAAGGCTAAAATGAGTATCAGCCATTGCTGCTATTTGCGGGCTGTGGGTAACACACATTACCTGGTGATATTTAGCCAGCTGAGCAAGCTTTTCTGCTACCGACTGAACTGTAGCGCCACCTACTCCTGAGTCGACTTCATCAAATATAAGGGTGGGTACCCGGTCTTCCCTGGCGAAAATAGTCTTTAAGGCCAGCATTACCCTGGACATTTCACCACCGGAAATAATTTTTACCAGTGGCCTTACCTCTTCGCCCTTGTTTGCAGAGAATAGAAATTCTACCTCATCCATACCCAGCGCGGAATAATCAATTTTTGGTTTAATGCTGATTTTAAAACGGGCATTTGGTAATGCCAGCTCTTTAAGTGTCACCTGCAGCTGCTTTTCAAGTTCTAATGCAACTTCCTGCCTTAAAAGCCTTAAAGTATTACTTTCAGCGCTCAGCAGCCCTTCTGCTTTCTTTATTTCTTCTTCCAGCTCTGCTGCAAGGGTTTCGCTGTTTCTCAGCCGCTCTATCTCAACTTCAAGGTTATCTGCAAATGCTATCACATCTTCAAGGTTCGGGCCGTACTTACGCTTCAGTGTGTTTATCTTATTTACCCTGTCCTGCAGACTGATCAGCTCATCAGGTTGAAACTCAATTTTATCGCTGTAATCCCGCAGCTCATGTGAAACCTCTTCCAGTTGGGCAGAAGCGCTTCTCAAAAGCTCGATCAGGGTTCCCAGGCTTTTATCTATATCAGCAGCATCATCGATTAGCCTGGTTATTCTGCCTAACCTGTCTATTACCGCCGTATCTGAACCGTTTTCTTCACCGGCGTAAAGCTCACTGTAAGCCTGGTTAGCTAAAGTGCTGATCTTTTCTGCATTAGCCAGTATCTTTTCCCGTTCTGCCAGTTCTTCATCTTCGCCCGGATTAAGGTTCGCTTCCCTGATTTCCGTTAATTGGTATTGTACTACATCTATGCGCCTTTCCCGCTCTGCCTTGCTTTCTCCAAGCGCGTTCAGGTCTTTTTTCAATTTCTGCCATTTGTGATAAAGGTCTGCCGTTTTAACCCTTGCGTTTTTAATCTTTTCTCCACCGAACAGGTCAAGCAATTGGAGGTGCTCTTCGGGGCGCAGCAGCGATTGATGCTGGTGTTGACCATGAAGATCTACCAAAAACCGCCCCAGGTCCTTGAGAAATGAAACCGGCACGGCACGTCCGTTAACCCTTGCCACGCTCCGGCCGTTTTTATAAACCTCCCTGGCAATAATCAAGTCATCTTCCCAGTCAATCCCTGCATCTGAAAAAACTTTTAACAGGGGATCTATTGCGTGATTCTCACAGTTTAGAATACCTTCTATATATGCTTTATCCTGGCCCTGGCGAATCTGATCCACTGCTGCCCTCTCACCCAGCAATAGATTAATCGCCCCAATTACAATCGATTTCCCTGCGCCTGTTTCCCCACTGAGGACGTTTAGCCCTGAACTGAATTCAATTTTTAGATCGTCTATGAGTGCGTAATTATTTACCTGTAGCTCAACAAGCATTTAAACTACCCTCCCTGGCGCTATTTAACCTGCTATTTCTATGCTTTCAGCTTCTGGTGCAGCATCCTGTAAAAAGAGTAATCGTCAAAGCAGACCAGCTTAACACTTTGCCCCGATGAAGAAATAATGATTTGGTCTTCATCTTCCAGGGCAAAACGCACCTGGCCATCAACCGTCAGAACAACCTGAACCTGCCTTGAATCTACCCGCATTTTAATAATGTCAGAGCCGTTGACGATAACTGAACGATTGTAGAGGCTGTGTGGGCAGATAGGGGTAACAATAAATAGATTCATCGTGGGGTTGACTATTGGCCCGCCCGCTGAGAGAGAATAACCGGTTGAACCTGTTGGCGTGGCAACGATGAGGCCGTCACCCGAATAACTTTCCATGAAATCTTCATTTACGTAGGTTTCCAGCTTAATAATCCGTGAAAAAGGGCCTCTTGAAACAACGATATCATTCAATGCCAGGTACTTTCCCAGCTCCTGCTCTTTCCTTTTCAGTGAAGCTTCAATCATCATTCTTTCATGGTAGTTATACTGTCCGCTAGCTATGTATTGCAAAAACCGCTCCATCTGTTCAACTTCAATTTCTGCCAGAAAACCTTTCTGACCCAGGTTAATGCCCAGGATCGGTACATCCCAGCAGGCCATATCCCTGGCCACTCTTAATATAGTACCATCTCCGCCAACTACAATAAATAGCTCAAGCTGTTCATGCCAGCCATTAAGCTGTTCTGCCAGTGATACTTCGCTATAAAAATCAGCCATTTTATCGTCTGCCACGCGCAGCGATACCTGTCTCTGTTCAAAAAAACGTGTAATCTTATCAACAACCAGGTCAGCATTATGTTTGTGCCAGTTTGGAATAACGCCAATATCCTTCACACAGCTCATCCTTTATATCTTAGTATTGTAACTTTTTATTCTGCGCACGGAACAGATATCCTTCAAACAGTTAACCCCTGGCCGGGAAGAATTTATGATGCGCAGCATCAATTGTATTCTCTGTCTCTATTTCCAGTGCTTTTATATCCAACGCTTCACTTTCCTTTGCTAAATCCAGGTAAATGAAATACTCTATATTACCCTTGGGTCCGGTGATGCCTGAATAGGTAACTCCCCTGCTTATATAACCGCAATCGAGAGCATAACCTGCGGCATTTATCAACACTTCACGGTGCAGGCTTTTGTCCCTGATCACGCCCTTACCGCGGTCAGCTTCCGCTTTTCCCACTTCAAACTGTGGTTTAACCAGGGCTAAGATGGATGGTATCTTTATATTCTTTAGAACAGGAAGTACTTTTGAAAGAGAAATGAAGGATACATCTACTACTGCAAATCCTGGCGGGGTATTAAGATCACCGGGTTTTAAGTCACGAATATTAAAACGTTCCATAACTATTACCCGCTGGTCGTTTCGCAGCTTATAGTCAAGCTGCCCGTAGCCAACATCAAGCGCGTAAACCAGCGCTGCGCCTCTTTGGAGCAGGCAGTCTGTAAAACCGCCAGTTGAAGCGCCCACATCCAGCACGGTGACACCCTTAACTTTAAGGTTAAAGTAATCCAGTGCACCTTCAAGCTTCAGGCCGCCCCGGCTAACGTAGGGATTGTCTTTTTTCTTCAACTCTAAATCAGAACCGGATGCCACCTTATGCCCGGGCTTATCAGTAACTACTCCATCTACCAGGACATTTCCAGCCATAATTTCTGCCTGGATTTTAGTGCGGCTTAAATCCGGGTAACGCTCGCCCAGCAGCTGGTCAAGACGCTTTTTTTCACCGGAAGATTTCAATTGTGTTCTCCCGCTGCCTTTTCGTTGTTGAAGGATAGAACTTCCCTGTATATGCCCTCAGCATCAAGCAGGTTTTCGGCTAACACCTGGGGCCTTGTTCCATGTCCTACAAAACAATCTTCGATCCCAAGGCGCTTTAAGGGCAGGCAGAGTCCCCTTTTTTCAAACATTTCCATAATCCCGCTGCCAAAACCGCCAGCCAG
>SKWE01000236.1 GCA_007129055.1 Syntrophomonadaceae bacterium | reverse complement strand
GTTTCCTGGATGTAAACCCTGCTTTTGAGCGGATGACCGGGCTTAAAGCAGATGAGATCATCGGCAGGACGGTGCTTGAAGTACTGCCGGGCACAGAGCAATATTGGATTGAAAGGTACGGCAGGGTGGCCCTGACAGGTGAACCGGCTGATTTTGAGAGCTATTCCTCAGAAATAGACAAACATTTTGACGTAACCGCATTTCAACCTGCACCAGGGCAGTTTGCCTGTATATTCAGTGATATTACTGTCCGCACAAAAGCTGAAAAAGATCTGATAAGATTGAATATTGAACTTGACAACCGTGTCAGGGAGCGCACAGCTGAACTGGAAATGATTAATAAAGAGCTCGATGCCTTTACCTATTCCGTGTCGCACGATCTGCGTGCCCCCTTACGCCGCATCAAGGGTTTCAGTGAAGCAGTGCTTACTGATCATGCAGATAAAATTGACAATTTGGGCCAGGAATATCTAAAACGAATATCTTCTTCAGTTTACTCAATGGGCTGTCTAATCGATGATTTGCTCAAATTGTCCAGGGTCACAAGGCACGAAATCGAACAGGAACCGGTAGACCTGAGCAAACTTGCAGAAGCTTGCCTGGAACAGCTGCATGATAGGGAACCTCATCGCCAGGTAGAAGCAATTATTGAGCCCCGGCTTGTAGTTGCAGGTGATATTTCACTGCTGCGTATTGCGCTGGAGAATATGCTTGAGAATGCCTGGAAGTACTCCTCGGCAGCTGAAACAGCAAGGATTGAACTTGGCTCATTAAATCGAGAAGGAAGAAGTATCTATTTCATCAGTGACAATGGAACAGGATTTGACATGACACAGCAGGAAAAACTTTTTACCGCTTTTAAACGCCTGCACAGCGAGAAGGACTATCCCGGAACGGGTATTGGTTTAAGTATTGTCTCGCGCATAATAACCCGTCACGGCGGAAAAGTTTGGGCTGACAGCACCCCGGGCAAGGGAGCAACTTTCTACTTTACCCTTCCCTAAGAAAATTGTCACACTGTGACTTGAAAGTCAGGAGCTGGGTTGAATGGATAGTTTTAAAATTTTCCCGTTCCCTTTAGAGAGCGCCGATGATTCAGATCTTCTTCTTGCCCAAACCCTTTACCGCTGGGCTGAAACAGAGCTGATCTCCAAACGCCTGGAATTTCGCGAAGATTATGATAAGCTTCTTCTGCCGGCCATGAAAAAACTGTTTGTCGACGTTGAATCACAAAAAATGATCTGGCCGGAAGACTGTGGCGGTATAGGGCTTAACAGGCCGGATGTTGCCCGCACCCTGGTTATGGCCCTTGAACAGGTTAGCAGGGCAGACTGTGGGATCGGTTATGTACTTGCAGTTACTTTAACCCTTGGCAGCAGTATTAATTTCGACTATAACCGCAAAGAAGATCTTTGCCGGCGTGTTGCTCCTCTTTTTTGTGATAGCGATCAGCTTGTAATCGGTTCCCTTGTTCTGCCTTCCTATGCAACAGATAGCTTTCCTGAGGCAACACCTCTTTTCAGGGGCAAAGCTTTACCTGCCCTGGCCCGCTATGATGGCGATAACCTGGTGATCAGCGGCAAGAAAATGCGCCCTTTGAATTCTGGTTGCGATGCTTCGTTTTTCGGTGTGCTCTGCGCCCTCGAAGCTGAAGAGGAGCCGGTGTTAATCCTGGTTCCCGGCGACAGCCCCGGTTTTGTCCGCGATGAACCATTTTTGAAAACCGGGTTGGCGGCCAGTAATAATTCAGAGATTACTTTAAATGATGTTACAGTTCCTGCGGAAAACGTAATATTCAGGGGTGAATATTGCCTGCGCCACATGCTTTCCTGGTTCTATCTTAATATTTCTGCTGTAAGTGTGGGCTCTCTTTTTGCCGCTTTTGAAATTATCAGGGAGTGGGGCGATACCAGGGTTATCAAGGGTAAAGGTAACTTGTTCAAAGAAAACCCGCTTGCAGCATCAGTCATGGCTGAAATTGGCCAAGACATTATGCTTAGTCGCCTGCTTCTATATCAACTCGCCGCAATGTTTACCAGCCCGGAAAAATTTAGCCATACTGAAGGGGAAAATCTATTTATTCCCGCCCTGTGTGTGGTTTCACATATTACGCAAACTGCAGAGAAAATAATGAACCAGGCCATGGAACTGATGGGCTCGGCAGGTTATGCAACAGAGTGGAACCTGGAGCGTTACTGGCGAGATCTAAAAACGATCCAGGTCCATCTTGGCAGCTTGGAACTAAATAAAATGGAGTTGGCCCGGTATTTTTACAAGTCTCAAAACCTGTAATGAAAGAGGGGCTACCTATTATGCCATCAATAGATGATTTTACCCGGCCGAAGGAATACATTTCGCCCATCGATGACTATTTCGGTAAAATAGTGCGCCAGTGGGCAGACAAAGAGGTCATTCCTTACCGGCAGCGCTACGATGAAGACTGGCAGGAACACCACCTGATTGAACCGGCATTCGATAAGCTGATGGGCGAACTTGGCTTGCAGCGGGTTCTTTTCCCTGAAGACCTTGGTGGATGGGGCCTTGGCCACTCCCACTATACTGCATCAGCTTCATTTCGGTTGATGGAAGAGGTAGCACGTGCCGATTCTGGAATTGGTGTAGCCTTCGGTGTTACTTTCTGGCCCCTGATCATGATCTGTAATGAACCACATCTTAACCGTCGTCTCTGTGAAGAATTTGCCCCGCTTTTTTGCAATACAAATAAAGCTGTTTTTGCCGCTAATGCGATGACCGAACCCCAGGGCGGAGCTGATATCGAAAATATGGATATAATTAAGGGCGCTACTATCGAAACAACGGCAACCCTGGATGGTGATGAATGGATTATAAATGGCCATAAGCTATGGCCCACTAACAGCGGCGGCGTATGCTCTCTTTTTGGCGTTGTCTGTACTACCAAGCCCGGTTCCACAGACCTGAATGATTTTGCCTTTAT